>JBGUVZ010000033.1:0-6049 GCA_045220685.1 Oscillospiraceae bacterium
TGTATATAAAATAAAAAAAGACCTGCAAATAAAAGTCAACTACTAAATTGAAATCTTTTATTTGCAGATCATTCGCTGTTATCACCGATAACAGATGCTTTTATTCGAAACTTTATACGGTTTTCTGCTCCTCTGCCTTCTTTTCAAAATTCATCTTGATTACTCTCTCATCCGACGGAGAAGCTATCTCCTCACGTAGAGTATAGAAAACGAAGGCTATATTCACTATCTGTATCAGTGCGAGCAATCTCATATCCATGGAGTCATGATTGTAGAGAAATCTGAGCAGGCACTGTACCGAGCAATACTGTGAGGTAGCGATTAGCCACGCCCTCTTCTTGTAATAGAAAGAGAATATCACGAACATTATCTCCGTCAGGTACATATATCTCTCATGCATATGCGGCAGTACGAAAGGTACCAGGAAGCTCGACATCGTCGCCATGCCGATGACCGTGTTCTTTGTGACGGTTAGCTTTTTGCTGGTTATATAGTAGTACATCATTATGATGACGGTGATACCTGCGAAGAATATGCCCGCAGAGCCAAGTTCGCTGTTTTCCATGTCATCGAATAACGCCCACGCATTAGCAAGCGACAGTGTCAGTTTAGGATACTGTCTGGTCTGGAAAAGATATACTGTAAGCAGTCTCTTGATATCGCCGCCTGCTATGACAGCAGGGATTATTGACATAACATATATTGCAGGTATCCACAGGACATTTCTCCAGCGTATCTTACGCTTCATTATAAGTATGCCAATGAGGGGCAGAAGGAATATCGCCTGTAACTTGAACGAGAACGATATGCCGAACATTATCATTGCCAGGCTGTCTCTGCCACACAGGATGTAATATAAGCACATCACGAGGAATGTAATTTAGATGACATCACACTGCGCCCATGCAGCGGAGTTTAAGACCACCGTAGGCAGGCAGAACGAAATACCGAAGGCTATAACTGGCATATGCGAATCATCGCGCTCTCTCAGCTGCACGATCTTCATGACATACACAGACATAATAAAATCAAAAAAGATGGATATGAGTTTCAAGCCTTCGATAACACTAAGCTTGGTATAGGTAAGCGCTGCCATGAAGTAATAGTACATGGGAGTATAGTCGCCTATCTCATCACCCACGGCTTTAAATCCGCCGTGCTCTTTCAGATAATCATACCATGGTATAAGAAATTCTGTCGCATCATCCGACACTTTCGGAAAAAGCTTATATCTTAAAAGCAGCCCGAAAGAGCACATTGCCAGCAAGAACAGAAATCTTAGTATCCTATCCTCATTTTTCTCATAAAGAGTTCTTATCCCGCTTGAGGATCTATTTTTTTCCGACATTTAATTGTAAACCTTAAAAATTCTCAAAACACCATAATTTATTTGTTTTGCCTCAAACCCTCCATACCGTTTGTCAAGCTTGTGTTATCTAAATTATAACATCTTAGTCTTGATCTCGATCTTGAGGATCTTTTCCCATCCGAAGTTCTTGAAAGAATATTCTGTTTCCTCTTCTTCTTTCTCAGGCGGTATTACTGTTCCGTCAGGACGAACCTTCTTTGTAACAGGACGAATAACGTCCTTTGATGTACGGCTGACAAGTTCAGCTAAAGTATCTGTAGGTAAAACAACAGCAAAAACATCAGGATCGTAGCTGAGAAGTTCATTTACATCGGTGATGTTCTGTTCAGCACGGATGATCTTAGGACTGTCGTATATCTTGATAAGGCTGCTGTACTGTTCAGTTGTCATTCTGTCTTTAGATGCCCATAATATTTTCATTTTTTCATTTTCCTTTCCTGATAATGATGTAATATCATATTATATCATAACATATAAAAATTAGAAAATCAAGCGGTAATTGATGGAATGTCGCGTTACTGCTCATAGGTTTTAAGAATATTCTGCGCTACTTCCGTTTTTGAAAGGCGCTGGTCCATAGCCTGCTTTTCGATATATCTGTGGGCCTGGGGTTCAGTGAGTTTTAAATACTGAATAAGAATACACTTTGCACGGTTCACAAGTCTTGCTTCTTCTATTTTGGTCTGAAGCTTGCTGTATTCTTTCATTACGTTCATCATACGCGCTCTTGTAGCCTGGAGCATTTTGAGGGTATGATAGAAAAGGGTTTTATTAAGTGGCTTTGCAAGTACGCATACGCCGGAGACTTCCAGTTTTTCTGATAATTCATCAGCGATGTCAGCTTTGCATATGAGCAGGACACCTGTGCTGGAACGTTCTGATATTGCTGCAGCAAGGTCACTTCCGAATTCATCCGGAAGAGGAGTACTGATTATTGCAACGTCGAATTCTGTGCGGTTTATAAGACGACGGGCTTCGTTTCCGCTTGATGCTACGGTTATCTGACTGCTGCAGTATGACTTCATCAGATTCGTAAGCAGAGTGGCCGCCTGGTCGGAACCGCTTATTATAAGGGTTTTGTCCAAAGAATCACACCTTCCGTTCAGACTGCCCGATCATATGATATGGAAATATTCGTTGTACTCATTTTCTTCCTTGTTGCTCGCATCATTGAAGCTGTTTATTCTTTTGCCAAATCTTTCGAATACCTGCTTGAATTCAAGATCAGAAAGACTTTCCTTAATAAATGCACTGTTCTTTGCTGCGTCAACAGCTTCACTGAGTGATTCAGGCAGATCGCCGCATGAAGCACCAGCTTCCGGAAGAGGAAGTTTATTTTCGATACCTTCAAGTCCTGCCTTTAAAATGAGGTCGAGGACCATATGTATATTACATGAAGGATCAGCTGAACGGATCTCAAGCTTTTCGCCTGCGTTGCAGCTGTTGATGATCCTGAGTGCTGCGTCACGTCTTTCAAGAGCCCAGTTTATTGTCTGGTGTTCCTCGGCAAGTCCGTTTCTGAAGTATGAATTTGTTGTAGGGCCGAGGAAAACTGAGATCTCACGTAAGTGTGAAAGAATGCCGGCAATAAAGTGAGCACCGTCACCTGAAACCGTTCCGTTCTCAGTTTTGAAAATATTCACACCGTTCTTTTCAATTGAAAGATTGATGAAGAAAGAACTTCTCGGCTGGTCACGCAGCGGATATGCCATGAAGGATGCGTGCAGACCGTTCTGTGATGCGATTGAACGTACCGCGGTCTTGAAGTTCAGTGTGTTGTCAGCGGCTGCGAGAATGCTTCCTGACTTGAATGTGATCTCGTTCTGGCCGTGGCCGTGGAGATGGCGTGATGTCTCAGGCTTGATCTCCATTTCGTCGATGGAAAGGCAGATCTCACGTCTGATGTTTTCGCCGTGATCAAGAGGAGATACGTCAAGATATCCGGCATCATCGTGAGGCTTCCTTGTAGGCTTTCCGTCATCACCGAGTTCGAAAAGATAGAACTGGGCTTCTGTTCCGACATTGCATGTATATCCGCTTACTTCAAGTTTGTCGGCAGTGTTGCGGAGACGCATACGAATGTCACCCTTGAAAGGAGATCCGTCATGTTTTTTCAGATGGCAGAGGAAACGTACAACGCGTCCTGCTCTCGGTCTCCATGGAAGGACTGCAAGTGTAGCAGGATCCGGAATGAGATAAAGATCCCCGTGGGAGTAGTCATTTACTCCGTAGAAAACGGACGGATCAAGCGGCATTCCAACGGTAAGTGCTGTGTGGAGTTCGGAAGGCATGATCGCAAGGTTCTTCAGGTTTCCGAAAAAGTCAACGAAAGCGAGCCTTATAAACTGTACGTCGTTTTCATTTACAAAGCTGATAATATCAGATTCTGAGTAATTATTCATAGAGAAACGTCCTTTCAGTCGGTGATCTTCAAGTGTGTGCTAAAGAAAACGCAGATTTATCTGAAAATCTGCGCGTGGATCGGTATTACTTAAGCTTGTTGTAAACAGCCTTTGCTACCTTGTAAACGTCGCCGCATCCTAATGTGATGATGAGGTCTCCCGGACCTGCGTGTTCACAGAGATAGTCAGTTACGGTGTCGAAGTCAGCCTGCTTGCATTCGTTTGTCTGAACTGCCTTCTTGTCCTTGTCAAAGTAGATGCATCCGTCGATCTTGTCTGCAAGGTCCTTTGTGAAGATATTGTATGTGTTCTTTTCGCGTGAACCCATGATATTTGTGAGTACAACCTTGTCAGGGATGGAGAGAGCAGCAGCAAAATCATCGAGGAGCATTGATGTTCTTGAGAATGTGAACGGCTGGAAAACTGCCCATACGTTCTTGTAGCCCATCTGCATTGCAGCCTTCAGTGTAACTGTGAGCTCTGCCGGATGATGTGCGTAGTCGTCGGCTACTGTTATGTCGTTTTTCTTTCCGATGATTTCAAATCTTCTCTTGGCACCGCCGAATTCTTCAAGTCCCTTTGCAATGAATTCAGATGAAGCACCTGCGCTGTGAGCAGCAGCTGCGGCAGCAACTGAGTTTAAGATGTTGTGTTCGCCCGGAACGTTGATGGTAACATCACAGAGTTTTTCACCCTTATGCATAAGTTCGTACTTAGCCTGTGTACCGCTCTGTCTGCTTACATTTGCAGGGTAGTAGTCACATGAAGATGAAGTACCGAATGTGATGATGTTCTTGTTTTCTATTCCGTCAATAGCCTTCATCGTATTTGCGTCGTCAGCGTTTACGATGAGAGTCTTTGTTGTCTTTTCAGCAAATTTTCTGAATGAAGCGATGATGTTGTCGAGTGTGCCGAAGTAGTCAAGATGGTCGGCGTCGATGTTGAGGATAACAGATGTATCCGGATAGAGCTTAAGGAAAGTATCAACGAACTCACATGCTTCACATACAAGTATCTCGCTGCTTCCGGCCTTGCCGCTTCCGCCGATGCAAGGGAGCTTGCCGCCGATGAATGCTGAGATGTCGATGCCTTGTGTGTGGAGAATCTGTGTGATCATTGAAGTTGTTGTTGTCTTGCCGTGAGTACCGGAAACGCAGATAGCGTTTTCATACCAGCTTGTAACTATTCCGAGAAGCTCGCTTCTTTCAAGTACCGGCACACCGCTTGCCTTTGAAGCGATAAGTTCCGGGTTGTCAGCCATGATAGCAGCTGTGTGTACGATAAGGTCAGCTCCCTCGATGTTTTCAGCACGCTGTCCGAGATATACCGGAATGCCCATCTTTCTTACAGCATCAAGAGTTTCAGTCTCGTTATTGTCTGATCCTGTGAGGTAGTAACCCTTTGCGTGGAGTATCTGTGCCAGCGGATACATACCTGAACCGCCTATGCCAATAAAGTGTATATGCTTTTTACCTTCTAAAATTTCTGTGTTCACTTTTATCATTCCTTTGTATTATTTACCTGAATTTTTCATCAGTGCAGCTTTCATAATGATTATCATTGTCTTTGAATCTGTTATCCTGCCGTCGAGGACCATTTCAAGTGCTTCTTCAAACGGTATTTTTACGACGTCGAGAAATTCGTCATCATCCGGATCAGGAGCCGAGAATGTAAGTCCCTTTGCAAGATACATATGTATTATTTCGGTGGTGTAAGCCGGGATAGGGGCTATCTCACCGAGATATTCTATGGAATCAGCTGTGGTACCGGTCTCCTCCAGAAGCTCACGTTTTCCGGCTTCGAAATGGTCTTCGCCTTTTTCAAGCTTGCCGGCCGGTACTTCCAGTGTGACTTGGCCGAGCGGATAGCGGTACTGTTTTACCAGAAGTATCGTTCCGTCGTCATTCACCGGAAGGATGCACACGCCTCCGTAGTGTACCACAAATTCTCTTACGGCAGTGCTGCCGTCTTCGAGGAGAGCATTGTCTCTCTTTATTTTAAAGATCTTGCCATCGTAAACAATGGTGCTGTCTTTGGTTTTCTCTTCAAGATGCATTACTTTTCCTCCTGTAACGGGATATCTATTTCGCTTCCTTCGGAATATACGAGAGCAGTTTCAGCATCCGGCGCGATCTCCGGAGTGTAGTTCTTGAATTTTCTGCTCTTTGTCCGTGAAGCAAGATGTATAAAGAAGAATACTATGCAGTAAATTATGTAGATTCCTGCAGATACTGCCGAGATCATTATTCCTTCGCGCAGACCGTATGTGAAGTAGTCG
>JBGUVZ010000034.1:0-3497 GCA_045220685.1 Oscillospiraceae bacterium
CATTCTGCAGATGAGACACCATAATCAACTTCTGCTCCTCTTCAGAAAATGCCTTTCTGACAAATGTTCCGTTAAGCCATCTGCGCAACTGCGAGATTTCCCATGTTATTCTGCAAAACCTATGATGAAACTTCTTGCAGTAAAGGCCGTAGCGGCTCAGCAGAAGAACCTCTGTCCGGCCGGATTCACTGGTTCTTACATCAAGTACAATCCATTCGATCGGACGAATATCTGAAAGATCAATAAAAGGAAAAGAGCCAAATCTGACTATGTGCCCTCTTTGCGGCATTTCGGGAAAAACGGAATTACATCCTTCCAATCCTCTTTCAGCTATCATCTCCATATATTTTTCCTAGCAATTGTCAAATACTCCGCGTTCCTATTAATTTAAAATAATTGGAACATGAACAGACTACTCCGGACTTTTAACAGTGGAGTAATGGCGCACATTATCAGGCATACTTAAATCAATTTCAGGTGTTGATGCATTTGCATTAATACCGTCAATCACATTTTTGATCCCTGACCACACAGTCAGATCACTGAACACCTCCACAATACTGCCGTAATCTGTAAATGGTGCATCCTGGAGTACAGACAAATCCTTCATCATTCCGTTTTGAACAATATACTCTACAATCTGATTAACAAAGTAGATCTGACGACTGTCGAGATTCTTGTTCTCAAGAAATTCAGCAAATGCAGCTTTTGCTGTATGCATATCGAGACCGACAATACCTCTTACAAATTCCCCGAGTGATTCAGAGCCGCATTCCTGTTCGTATTCCTCTCTGGTTCCGGATTCTGACCAGAGGATCTGCTCCAGTTCCTCTACATCCTCACTGTTAAGAGGAAGATTACACCTAAGTTTGATAATCGCATCGCATTCGCTATGTTCGCGGATGTAATATTCGGCCTTGGCACGATAATTTTTAAAAGAGCAGGTCTTCAGATCTGAAGACTTACCCCATTCAAAATCAGGATTCAGGATCTGATCTTCAAAATTGGTATCATAATGCCGCTGTTCTTTTGAAATATATTTCATCAAATCTCTGAGTCGTTCTCTTATTTGTTCAAAATCTCTGATCCCGCAATGATCAACATAATCAGTATGAAGAATTTTTGTTATCAGTTCCCCCTCGCGGGCAATTTCAGGAATATTTGCAACATCAGCAATAGCGCGAACCTTCTTGAGAAGGTCCCCCCTACCCCGACCATATTTTTTGCCGATCATCAGCGCAAGTTCGATCCCGTAGATCAGGGCATCAAACCGCAGTGCACTCGCATCGTCATCTTCAGGCAGTATAAGCGGAGCAAGTTCATTTCTCACATCAACCAGATCATTCTGGGTAATAGACTGATACGAATCAGGGATACCATATCGATCTACAAACCTGATATGCTGTTTTACCGCAAAATTACCGTGCGGCAGTTTCTTTACCTTGGCTACCATGATTTCAATCAGCGAATTTCTGAAATCAATCAGCTCAGGCTCCTGATATTCCAACTGCTGCAGTTTGAATGCCATTTCAAACTGCAGGTTGAAAAGAGCACTCTGCAGAGATCCTCTGGTTGGAACTTCGCGCCCCTTTCCGGCCTTGAAAAACTCAAAATTACCGCAAAAATCAAAAATATAAAAAATTCCCTTGTCAGCACCGTCAATAAGATTAGGGCACAGTCTGGTTCCGCGGCCGATCATCTGCCAGAACTTGGCATAACTCATTACCTTCTTAAAAAACACCAGATTGAGAATTTCCGGAATATCAATCCCGGTATCCAGCATATCGACCGAAATGGCAATCTGCGGTTTTTTCCTTGGATCAGAAAAATCATCTATCAGAGACTGAGCATAATTGATACTGTTGTCAATTACTTCAGCATAACCTGTTAAATGCGGATAGTCTTCATTGAAAACCTCCAGTATTTTTTCTGCATGACGGTGATTCTTCGCAAAAATTATGGTTTTACCGATTTTCTGGCCGTAGTCAATTTTCAAACCGTTATCCATAACAATTGCAAGCACCTTGCTGATGGTGTCACGATTGAAAATTTTCTCATTCATTTCCGATGAACTTATACAGTCAGGAACATCTCCGTCTTCAGCAAAGGTCTCCTCATAGAGTTGCTTATCTTCATCCGATAGTTCATCGTATGTTATGCCGGTTTCCATAAATTTAAGACGTGACTCGACATACTGAAAATCAATCAGGAATCCATCCTTTACCGCCTGTGCCAGGTCATACGCATAGGTAGGAACACCCGGATCAAGTTCAAAGATCTCATAGGTATTTTTATCGATTTCATTTTTCGGAGTTGCTGTAAGTCCGACCAGCGGAGCATCAAAGTAGGTAAATATATCGCGGTATTTGTTGTAGATTGACCGGTGCGCCTCATCGCAAATCACCAGATCAAAATGACCGCAGCTGTACAGTTTCTTTCCGTTTTCCAAAACCGAATCAATACTGTTGATCATGGTCTGATATGTGGAGAAAACCACTCTGGCATTATAGTTGTCCCGATCTTCACACAGATTTGTAACAGTCAGTGATTTATAAAGACTTACAAAGGCTCTCTTTGCCTGCAGCACCAGTGATGTTCTGTCAGCAAGAAACAGAACATTGTGAACCCATCCTGCATTGATCAACACTCGGCACAGTTCCACCACAGTCCTGGTTTTACCTGATCCTGTGGCCATAACAAGCAGAGCTTTCCTTTTATTGTAGTGATCAAAAGCTGAACATACTGATTTTATTGCCGCTATCTGGTAATACCTTCCGGCAGTATTTTTATCAATAGTCACATTCCCGAGTGAACTTTTCCTGCTTCGGATGGAAATGAGTTTTTCCAGATCCGCCTTTGAATATACCGAGGCAACCTTGCGTTCAGGATACGTCCCGTCAATAATTCTGGTTTCAAAACCGTTGGTTAGAAATATACACGGCCTGCGGTGATACTGTTTTTCCAGCAGATCGGCATAGAGCACAGCCTGCCTGCGGCCTTCTTCAATATTCCTGCTGGTACGTTTGGCCTCCACCACAGCAAGAGGAATATGAGCATCATCATACAGAACATAATCAGCAAAACCTTCGGATGATTTATTGGGCATTCCCTGGAGTTTTACTTCTTCAATCCAGTCCGAACCACGGGTCCATCCTGCATCTGAAAGCATTACATCTATGTAAATCTTTCTGGTATCATATTCTGAAAGATCAATAGGTACCGGTTGATAGGTTTTGGAATTTTCTATTCTGCGGGCGGTTAATTCCTCCCTTAGCGATTTATTCTCTTCTGCAAGTTTGTTGTATTCAAGCTCCTTCTCTTTTTTATGACGTTCGTTTTCCGAAGTCTCCTTTTCCAGCTGCAGTTTGAGATTTTTTATTTCCGCTTCCAGTTCTTTTTTCTGCTGCTCGGCAAGAACTGCCTGATTGGCCTGCTGCATCAGAAGTTTGTTATCATATCTGCGTTTCTCATGATCACCGGCATAGCAGTAGTTGATA
>JBGUVZ010000035.1:0-2492 GCA_045220685.1 Oscillospiraceae bacterium
ATCCAGGACTGTTGGATTCAATCACAAAGTGCAAACATATAGGCAGGGATCCTGAGAATACCGTCAACTACAGAAAGATTCTTCGGATGAACAATCAGCGGACGATCAATTTTGCGTTTAAAGATTTTTACAAATTTTCCTATTGAGACAGTGCTGTAATTTTTTGAAGATTTTACCTCCACCGGAGTTATCCTGTAATTTGTCCTGCTTTCATTGGAAAGCAGAAAATCAATTTCGATATCATTCCTATGTTTTTCATCGCTGTATCTTGTATAGAAAAATAATTTTTTTCCTTTTGCAGCGATTATCTGCGCAATAACATTTTCATAAAGCATTCCTTCATTCAGCGAAAGTTTTCCATCCATAATATCGGCAAATAATTTATTCTCGGTTAATTCATTCTCTGAAAATGCTAAACTTACCAGAAGACCGGTATCGCCCATATAACACTTAACAGCGGAATCATTTTTATTTAAACCGAATCCAACACACGGATCATTACATTTATAACACAGATTGCAAATCATCGAATCATCAAGCCAGAACAGAGGATCATCGTATTTTGCAAAATTTGCCCCCTTCTCTATTTCACTCAGGACAATTTTCTTTTCATGGGTCGACAGATAACCGGGGATATTCTCAAATATAGCGGATACCCGCAAGCTATATTTGCGGGCCGCCTTCCGGATATCATCTCTATATAGATTTAAGATATCACGTTTTTCAACATCCGCCGCAAAAAAATCTCTGGCGTTATTCTTGTAGGCAGCAACAGCTTGCGGCATTCCGCCAACCAGAATATACTCTTTAAACAGACGCATTGCCTTCTTATGGAATGACTGATCAAGCGGCACCTGTTTATGATAGCAGTCACGGATGTATTCAATAAGAAGCTCCTCTCCCATATAAACCAGAAACTCCTCAAAATCAACCGGATACATCTTAAGTTTGCGTTCTTCAGAAGGGATGGTAATACTTTCAACATTTTCCTTGATGGAAATCAACGATCCTGTTTCAATAAAGTCATAACGTCCGTCCGCCACTAGATATTTGATTGCCTCTCTGGCTCTGGGGAATTTCTGAATCTCATCAAAAATAATCAACGATTCACGTTTATACAGGCGCGTATTATATTCAAGAGAAAGAGTCTGAAACAGGACATCCAGTTCATTCAGATTATCGAAAATATCTAAAATTTTCTTCCTGACATTACTGAAATCTACAAGAATAAAAGATCTGTATTCATTTTTACCTATTTCAGTTACAACGGTTGATTTACCGATTCGTCTGGCGCCTTCAATCAAAAGAGCCCTGGAGCCGTTAGTTGTCTCTTTCCATTCCTGTATTTTTTTGTAGATCTTACGTTTGATCATATAAACCTCTTTACGCTCATTAAGAAATTATTGTCTCAGCCTTACAGTACGCAGGATACCATTTATAAGATATACATATAACACGCATTATACATTCTGTCATTTTTGCGTATAACACGCAAGATAAACTTTTTAAAATTTACACATAATGCGCAAGATATAAATTTTTAATTTATAACATAATACGCAAGGTAATATTCAAGAAACGATGAATGGTTAAGAATTGAGTATGCATGAGAACGCTTCGTATAGTAGTAGAAGCTTGCCGAAAGGAGAAAACATTGACTATAAACGCATAGTTTCACGAGGACTTCTCTCCCCTAGCGAGTTCCAGGCTTTAACAGACATCAACCGTGAGGCCTTTAACCCGTTGTACAGGGAAATACTTCCAAATACCGGTTGCTATAAACAACCTTCAGAGTGATTTATATGACAGGGAGGTAACCATATGAAAACAATCAGAAAAATTGAAAAAAGCTCATCACACTGCTTTGCCCGTCTCCGGGTGGCGGCCTACTGCAGAGTATCAACAGATCAATATGAACAGCTGGAAAGTCTTGAAACACAGAGATCTCATTACGATGAGTACATCAGAGCACATAAGGACTGGGAGCTGGTGAACGTCTACTACGATGAATGCATATCCGGCACAAGAGCCGACACGCGACCTGGGCTGCAAAGGCTGATGGCGGACTGCCGCCTGCGCCGGATCAACATGGAGCTTACAAAGTCAATAAGCCGTTTTGCCAGAAACACCGCCGACTGTCTTGCTCTAGTGCGAGAGCTTATATCGCTTAACATTCCCATCCATTTTGAGAAAGAAGGTATCGACACCTCCGCCATGGAGAGCGAACTGCTGCTGTCGGTGATGAGTTCTCTTGCAGAGAGCGAATCGAGATCGATTTCAGAGAACACTCATCTTCGCCGGGAAACAGCTTCTGCGACCCTACCTTGATGAGTTCAAAAAGAATTCCTCCGATGCGGAGCTGAAGCGGATTACCAAACTGAAGTATACTTTGAAAGTAGACTTTAAAGTATCCTTTGTGGTAGACTTTACTCAGATATTTGAGATGGAGGTATTATCATGAATCTTGGTATAGAGGATGAATTCACCGAGTT
>JBGUVZ010000036.1:0-2853 GCA_045220685.1 Oscillospiraceae bacterium
ATAACGACTGGGCGATTTTAGATAGCAATATTAATATAGTTCAGCAGAAATACGGAGACTTTGATCTTGGAGAAGTAACTGATAATAAAGCTGGCACGGTTGCGTATTATATTTATACAGATAACGGACCGATTATGCCGGATCATTTAAAGCATTATTATTACATCAAATATGATGAATGGGGAGTAGTTTCAAAAGTGTATGAGACTGTTCAGCCGGGAGGATAATATACTGCTTTATAAGAAAATAACAGGAGAATAGTAAAAATGCTTGAAACAAATAGATTAAAAATATATGCTGCTTCTCAGGATGAAATGGGAACTTTCATCGAAGCACAAACTATAGATGTTCTGAAAGAAGCTTACACAGAAATGCTTAATGGATGTCTGGCGCATCCTGATCAGTGGGACTGGTATGCTATCTGGATGATAGAACTTAAAGATGGTACACATATCGGAGAACTCTGCTTCAAAGGACTTTCCGAGGATCGTATTTCCGAAATCGGATATGGTATCTCTGAAGAATATCAGAATAACGGATATGCGACTGAGGCTGTCAGAGCAGTATTAGAATGGTCGTTTTCACAGCCGGAAGTTATGGCTATTGAGGCGGAGACTGAATCAGATAATACTGCTTCAATAAGAGTTCTAGAAAAATGCGGATTTGCTCTGAATGGGGTTATCGGCGAAGAAGGTCCGAGATTGGTTATACGTAAAGGTTGATATATCGCTTGATTATATAAAGAAAAAGCAACTGCTTTTCGGAGGCTATTATGAAAGTACTTAAAAAAGTTTTTATTGTCATCCTGGCTGTACCGCTGCTTCTGATAATTTATGAAGTCTTCGGTATGATCGTCAATCACAGTTCTACTGGTTTCCAAACAAACCGTCTTCGTCGTGATATTGTTGATGCCATTCCAGATACCAGGATTATCTCTGTCGAATCTCAGACTGGTAATACTTCAGGTACGGGAAATCATGTGGACTGTCTGTCCTGCATCACTTTTTCCTCTGATTTATCCCTATCTGAAGTGCAGGATAAACTTAGCAACAGTTACGAATGGAATGATTTGAACTGCTATGTAGAAGAGACAGATACAGCAGGAGAGTACCTTTTCTTCATGCGTAAACGTGCACCGTTTGTTAATAATATCGAAGGACATTAAGAAACAGCCGCACAGTGAATCAGTCGCTGCCGCGGCTGTAAATTTATGTTTATAACATGAATGTGATATAACGTAAGCTCAATGAAAAAGTCAACTGAAGAGCCGCCATGGGCTCGCTATTCTGACCCGATTATTTTTACCTGTTTTTGTCTTGATGAAATGGAAGGATTATGGTATAATGGTATGGTACGAAAAACTATATGAACGGAGCACGATACAGTTTTTGTTATATGAGAGGAAGCAGAAATGAGAGGCGCTGCAGATATGAATGTATTACTGTTTCTCGCAAATGGCTTTGAAACAATGGAAGCAAGTGTGTTTGTCGATATTATGGGCTGGGCAGGTATTAAAGTTACAACCTGCGCTATGCGTAAAAACATTACAAGCACCTTCGGAGTATCGGTCAATGCGGATATTTTGATAAGTGATGTTTGCATTGACGATTATGATGCACTGGCTATTCCCGGTGGATTCGAAGAATACGGATTCTATGAAGACGCTTTTTCTGAGCAGGCAGTAAGGCTCATCAAGGAATTCAATGACCGTGGCAAACTGATCGCTACAATCTGCGTTGCAGCACTTGCACTCGGAAACAGTGGCATATTGAACGGCAAAAGGGCTACTACTTATCATCTGAACAACGGTCGCAGACAGAAACAGCTCGCAGAATATGGTGCGATTGTTGTGAATGAGCCGGTAGTAAGAACGGAGAATATCATCACCTCATACTGTCCGCAGACCGGACCGGCGGTGGCGTTTCAACTGCTGGAAGAACTGGTGGGGGCAGATCAAATGCAGAAAACAAAGACTGCTATGGGATTCTGAATAGTTAGTTTTCCTATTCGGCTCACTTCGGTGAGCCGTTATTTTTTGCCCGTTTTGACTTGATGAAATGGCAGCAATATAGTATAATGTTTAGTACAGAATCAGATAATTAATGGAGAATATAAAACAATGATCAGAATTATGTTCGTCTGCCACGGCAACATATGCCGTTCGCCGATGGCGGAATTTGTTATGAGGAAGCTTGTAAATGTAGCTGGCTTGTCAGATGAGATATCTGTTGCATCAAGTGCTACGAGTACGGAAGAAATCTGGCACGGGCAGGGGAATCCGGTTTATCCTCCTGCTAAGGCTGAACTGAAGAAGCACGGAATCAGTGCGGATGGCAAGTATGCTGTGCAATTACAGGCTTCGGACTATATCAAGTACGATTACTTTATAGGTATGGATACCATGAATATACGCAACATGAAGCGTATTCTCGGCAGCGATGATAAGATCTATAAGATGATGACATTTGCAGGACGTTCGGATGATGTTTCGGATCCGTGGTACAGCGGAGATTTCAGAAAAGCTTACAACGATATTGAAGAAGGCTGCAAAGGTCTGCTTGAATTTTTAAGAGATAAAATATAAATTATAGATAGAAAGGGATTTTGAAATGATACAGGACATTTACCCACATAAACTTAATAATCAGTATGATCTTACGGCTGTTCCTTCGCCGAACAGTCCGGTGCTTGTATTTGACGGACCGAAGGTGCTTGCTGATACTAACGGATGGCTAAGAATACCGAGTGCCGAGGAAGTTGGCATGGATAAGGAATTCGTATTTCTTTTCAGACTTGATGATACGGCATATTTTCTTGCAAGATCATTTAAGGAAGAACTTCCGGGATATACTT
>JBGUVZ010000037.1:0-3583 GCA_045220685.1 Oscillospiraceae bacterium
TGGAAAAATGAGCGAAATTGAAAAATATACAGAAAAGGTTTTTGAAGATATTAAGCATATAAATGAATACGGAGAAGAATTCTGGTATGCAAGAGAGTTACAAAATGTCTTGGGATATAAACAGTGGAGATACTTTAACGAGGCTCTTGATAGGGCGAAGGAGGCATGCGAAAACAGCGGAAATACGTGCTCTGAACATTTTGCGGACGTCCGCAAAATGATCCCACTCGGAAACGGTGGACAGCGAAGCGTTGATGACTATATGTTATCTCGTTATGCATGCTATCTGATTGTTATGAATGCTGATCCGAGAAAAGAAATAATTGCATTAGGACAGACTTATTTTGCAGTGAAAACAAGACAGCAGGAACTTACCGAAAATTACGATGACCTGAACGAAGATCAGAAGCGACTTGCTGTAAGAAAAGAAATGAAGTTTCATAACAAATCCCTTGCTGAAGCAGCTCAGATGGCAGGTGCATCTACACCTAAGGATTATGCAGTTTTTCAGAACTTCGGTTACAGAGGACTTTACGGTGGCCTTGATGCAAAAGCTATTCATGAGCGTAAAGGTTTAAAGAAGAATCAGAAGATACTTGATCATATGGGAAGTACAGAACTTGCTGCAAATCTCTTTCGCGCAACACAGACTGATGAAAAACTCAGACGTGATAATATAACCAGAAAAGACGAAGCAAACAAAACGCACTATGAAGTCGGTGCGAAAGTAAGGCAGACCATAGCCGATCTCGGCGGCACAATGCCGGAAGACCTTCCCACACCGGACAGAAGTATTTCGCAAATCGAAAGGGAACAGAGAAGAAGTTTGATTTCGGACGCAGATGAATAATAACTTTATACCGTCAAAGTTTCGGTAAAGAGTTCGGTATAGAGTTCGGTATAGAGTTCGGTAAAGATGGTGCTAGAGAAGCAAAAACGGTGCTAGAGAAGTTGAAAATGGTGCTAGAGAAGTTGAAAATGGTGCTAGAGAAGTCGAAAACGGTGCCAGAAGAGACGAAAACTGTGTCGGAAAAAAGTCGGTAAAGATGTCGTAAAAGCAGACGGTAATAAATACTCCATAAATTCTAAAGTGTCAGTCTGATACTTTGAATGATACTTTAGAGTATTCAAAGTGTCAAACAGGCACTTTGGATGACACTTTGGTTGATGCTTTATAGGCTCCAAAGTGTCAAATTGATACTATGTAGAATACAGATGATAAGCAATATTAAACTTGAAATTCCATTGAAAATAAGGATGGTGAATTATAATGACAACAGAAGTTAAGAAGAGAATTGAAGATATGAATAATGGTATTTTACCTGGTGGTTACAAGCAGACGAAATTAGGCGTTATTCCTGAACAATGGAAAGTATGTCATTTTAAAGAGTTGTTTTCAAGACTTAAAAGAAAAAATACCGAAAACAATACTAATGTTCTTACAATATCAGCTCAGTATGGTCTTATAAATCAGGAAGAGTTTTTTAATAAGTCGGTTGCGAGTGAGGATAAATCGAATTATTACTTACTGTATAAGGGCGATTTTGCATATAACAAAAGCTATTCTAACGGTTATCCTTTTGGAGCAATAAAATCTCTTGAAAAATATGATAAAGGTGTAGTGTCACCGTTATATATATGTTTTTCTCCAACTGATAAAAATAAGTGTCCGGACTTTTATCTGCAATACTTTGAACATGGTCTTATGAACCGTGAAATACAAGCTATAGCACAGGAAGGTGCAAGAAATCATGGTTTATTAAACATTGGTATAGATGATTTTTTCAATTCATATTTACTTTTCCCTACAGTCGAAGAACAGAAAAAAATCGCCTCAATCCTTTCTGCACAGGAGAAACTCATATCTCTTCAGGAACAGAAAGTCGAAGCCCTGAAGAAACTTAAAAAAGGCTATCTGGAAAAAATGTTTCCGAAGAGTGGAAGCAAATATCCGGAGTTGAGATTAAAGGGTTTTACTGATGCTTGGGAACAGCGTAAGTTGGGTGAGGTTTGTCAAATCAATGGACGAATTGGATTTAGAGGTTATACAGAAAAGGATATTATCCCTAAAGAACAAGGCGGAGTATTAGCTTTCACCCCTACTAACATTGTAAATAATCAGCTTGCATTGAATGTAAAAAACACTTATATCACAAGAGCAAAATATGACGAGTCTCCTGAGATCATGGTTAAGAACGGTAATATTCTTTTTGTAAAAACAGGCTCAACATTAGGTAAAAGTGCCTTAGTTACGGGCTTTAATGAAGATTCTACTGTTAATCCACAGGTTGTAGTGATAAAGACAGGTGTTTCAAACCAGAAAATATTATCTACTATATTGACCACGGATAAGGTTCAAAGTCAAGTAGCTTCTGTGAAGATAGGCGGAGCAGTTCCGACTATGACGGAAACAGAATTGAAAAATATCGAATTATCTATGCCGGTAAATGAAGATGAAAGAATTAGGATTGGCACATTCTTCACTGAACTCGACACCCTTATCACCCTTCATCAGCGTAAGTTAGAAACCGAAAAGAAAAAGAAAAAAGCCATCATGCAGTTGTTACTTACAGGTAAGGTGAGAGTATGAACATTGAAAGACCGGAATACTATGAAGACAACTTAAGTAAACACCCGGCGATAGACCTTCTTGTTAAACTTGGTTATAATTATCTTTCAGTGGAACAGTGTGAAGAACTTCGTGATAATCATTATAACGTTATACTGAAAACCATACTGAAAGATCAGCTTAGAAAACTCAACAGTTATGATTATTGCGGAAATACTCGTCAGTTTTCGGAAGAGAGCATCAGAAGAGCGGCTGAGGAACTGGATGAACCTCTTGCTGATAATCTTATTGTTTCGAGCGAAAAAATCTACAATGACCTTATGCTTGGAAAGAGCTTTCCGGAAACTCAGGAGGACGGTCGTACTCAGGAATTTGATATGAAGTATATTGACTGGGACGACTTCTCAAACAATGTATTTCATGTTACTGATGAATTTCCCGTTCACAGTCTGGATCGTCAGCATGACACAAGACCGGATATAGTTCTGTTTGTAAACGGCATACCTTTTGCTGTAATCGAATGTAAGAACTCTATTGTTTCTGTAGATCAGGCAGTCGAGCAGATGATACGGAATCAGAAAAGCGAATATACTCCGCAGCTTTTCAAGTTTGTTCAGCTGGTAATGGCAACTAATATGAACTTCGTTAAGTATGCCACTACCGGAACACCGAAAAAATTCTGGAGTGTGTGGCGTGAAGAGGAAACAGACTGGCAGGATAAAATCCTGGAAAAAGCTATTCCGGACAGTAATTCTTATTCAAAGCAGGACAGAGACATAGTTTCTCTTCTTTCACCGGAACGATTACTTGAAATATCACGCTATTTCATTGTTTACGATGCAAACATCAAGAAAATCTGCCGACATCAGCAGTTCTTTGCCATCAGGAATATAATAAAAACTATAAACACGGACGATGAATACGGCAACCGTCAGAGCGGTGTTATCTGGCATACACAGGGGAGCGGTAAGTCGCTCACAATGGTCATGCTGGCTAAATACATTCTGATGGAAA
>JBGUVZ010000038.1:0-2126 GCA_045220685.1 Oscillospiraceae bacterium
GAGCACCAGTCTGAGGAGCACCGTACTGCTGTGGTGCTGCACTCGGTGTGAATGTATCTGCAAGAACAGGAGCTGCAACATCGTCGAGTCCTGCTGTTTTCTTTTCAGGGGTATAGGATGTTTCTTCAAGTGTAGGAGCCTGAATTCCGTCAAGACTACGCTTTATCGACTTTGAAGGATCGTAAGTAGTTTCTTCAAGAACAGGCGCGCTGATACCGTCAAGATTGTGGTTGTTTTCAGCCATTCCTGATCACCTCACATTTTTATTATTATGATTTTTGCTTAAATTCTCTCAGAGCGTGAAATATGTTCAGGACTCTGAGAGTATACGTTACTTAAGCTTTGAATCTGTTTATATCAGTTTCTTTCGATTGTCTGTGTTCTGTCCGGACCAACACCGATCATGCAAACGTGGCATTCGCAGAGTTCTTCAACTCTCTTGATGTATGCCTTGCAGTTTTCAGGAAGTTCGTCAAATGATCTGCAGCCTGAAATATCTTCTGTAAATCCTGGAAGTGTTTCATAAACCGGTTCAACACCGTCGAGTTCTTCGAGAGCTGCAGGGAAGTTTTCAAGAATTGTTCCGTCTGGCTTCTTGTAAGCTACGCAAACCTTGAGGTCACCGAGACCGCAGAGTGTATCGAGCTTGTTAAGAGCGATACCGTCAAGACCGTTTACTCTTACTGAGTGACGAACGATAACTGCATCGAACCAGCCTGTTCTTCTCGGACGGCCTGTTGTTGTACCGAATTCGCCGCCGATGTTTCTGATCTTGTCACCGATCTCGTCGTTAAGTTCTGACGGGAAAGGTCCCTTGCCGACTCTGGTTGTGTAAGCCTTGGCAACACCGATTATTCTGTCGATCATCTTAGGGCCAACACCTGTACCTGTGCATACACCGCCTGAAACAGGGTGTGATGATGTTACGTATGGGTATGTACCGAAGTCGATGTCAAGAAGTGTAGCCTGTGCGCCTTCGAAGAGAATTGTCTTGCCAGCCTTTGATGCTTCGTATGTGAGTACTGAAACGTCATCAACGTATGAAGCAAGCTGCTTGCCGTATTCTGTGTATTCAGCGATAACTGCTTCGAGGTCGAATGCTTCACCGCCGTAAACTTCTGTGATGATCTTGTTCTTGAGAGCGCCTGTTGAAAGAGCCTTCTTTCTGAATATTTCAGGGTGAACAAGGTCGTACATTCTGATTCCGCAGCGTTCGTACTTGTCCATGTAAGCAGGACCGATACCGCGCTTTGTTGTGCCGATGTCGCTGTTTCCTCTGAACTGTTCTGAAAGTCCGTCGAGGAGGATGTGCCATGGCATTACTACGTGTGTACGTGGATCTATTTTAAGATTCTTTGTTGAAATGTTCTTGTCTTTGAGCATCTGGAGCTCTTCAAGGAAGTTCTTAGGATCTATAACAACGCCCGCACCGATAAGGCAGAGTGTGTCCGGATAAAGAATACCGGAAGGAACTACGTGGAGTTTATAAGTTACACCATTGTTTACAACTGTATGACCAGCGTTGTTGCCGCCCTGTGAACGTACAACCACCTCAGCCTGTGACGCAAGGATGTCGATTACTTTACCTTTTCCTTCGTCGCCCCACTGACTTCCGATTACTATACTACTTGGCATGTTCTGATTCCTCATTTCAAAATTTTTGGTTTCACTAATTGTTCTCACGCGTTCTTATGCGCAAAAACACCCGTATATATTATATCAATTTTAAATGCAACATGCAAGAGTAAATTTTCAAAAAACTGACCGCAGAAAGGATTTTATCTGAACGCGGATTACTGACCTTATTTTATCTTGAAAAACGGGCGAAATATATAGTATGCCTTCGGCATGCTATTGAAAACGGGCGCCGTTTGGCGCCCGTTGAAAGAATAATTTTTTTGTTGTATTGCACTTACTATTCCCATGCAGTTACTACATCGTATTTTGGAATGTTTTCGTCCTTAGTGATGAAAGTTAAGTTTTCTTCCTGAGCCTGACATATAAGTAGTCTGTCAAATGGATCTCCTTGAATTCTTCAAGCGGTTCATCAAAATCATCAGACATCCAGCCTTTTCCTTTTAATGCGCCGGCCTTTCTGTAATAAGGAGTTCCATCATCATTATAAC
>JBGUVZ010000039.1:0-7722 GCA_045220685.1 Oscillospiraceae bacterium
GCAATATCGGAATTCCGTGCTTTGATGTTATCGATAATATAAAGGAAGATACCAAGGTAGTTTTTGAACTTTCATGCCATCAGCTTGAAAATATCAGATTCTCCCCTTCAGTGGCCGTGTTCCTGAATCTTTTTGAAGAACATCTCGATCACTACGGCACATTTGAAAAATACGCTGAAGCAAAGCAGAATATCTATAAGCATCAGAAAGCCGGCGACAAGCTTTTCTGCAATGCTGACAATAAGCCTAAGAAGGCTGACTGCCCTGCAGAGATAATCACTGTTTCACAGAAAAACAGAATGGCGGATATTTTTGTTCCGTCGAACATTATCTCCTACAACGGCGAGACAATAAACATTCCTGTTAATGAAATGAAGCTTGCCGGTACTCATAACTGCTATAATGTTGCAGTTGCCTATGCTGTCTGCCGTATGTACGGACTCAGTATTGAAAGTATAATGAAGAGTGTGTGCACCTACTCCCCTCTCCCGCACAGACTTGAATATATCGGTACAGTAAATGATGTAAAGTACTATGATGATTCCATCTCTACAATCTGTGCTGCTGCAATTCAGGCTGTAAAGAGTCTTAAGGATGTTGACACGCTTATCATCGGCGGTATGGACCGCGGAATTGATTATACAGAACTTATCGATTTCCTTTCATCATGCAGTGTTTCAAATATTATTCTCATGTCTGATACAGGAAAGAGAATTAGTGAAGAGATCAAAGCAAAATTCACTGATGAAGCATTCCTTTCAAAACTTCATCTTACCGAAAAGCTTGAAGGTGCTGTAAAACTTGCAAAGGAACTTACTGCAAAGGGAAAATCATGCGTTATGTCCCCTGCTGCTGCAAGCTATAATGATTTCAAAAACTTTGAGGAACGCGGCGATGCTTTTAAAGCACTTGTTTTCGCCGAATAATTTTAACGAGGTAATAAATAATGATAAGAGATATCCAGGATGAGATAATCAGACTAAAAAAAGAAAAGAACATCTGTATTCTTGCACACAGCTATCAGGCTGCAGAGATACTTGAAGTTGCTGATTACACAGGCGACTCATTCCAGTTAAGCGTAATGGCTGAAAAGACAGATGCTGATACAGTTATAATGTGCGGCGTAAAGTTCATGGCTGAAACCGTAAAGATCCTTTCACCTGAGAAGAAAGTAATTCTTGCCAACCCTTATGCAGGATGTCCTATGGCTGAACAGATGGACAAGGAACTCATAAACTCAGTAAAGGCACAGTTCCCTGACTACACTGTAGTTGCTTATATCAATACAACCGCAGAGCTCAAGACGATCTGCGATGTCTGCGTTACATCATCTTCTGCTGTAAATATTGTAAGCAAGCTTGAAAACAAAAATATTCTCTTTATTCCTGATATTAATCTTGGTACATACGTAGCAAAGCAGCTTCCTGACAAGAACATTAAGCTTCTTCAGGGCGGATGTCCTACACATGCAAAGATCACAGAAGCCGAAGCTTTAAAGGCCAAGGCTCTTCATCCTGATGCTCTTCTCCTCGTTCATCCTGAATGTGTTCCTAAGGTAACTGAAAAGGCAGATTATGTAGGTTCCACATCGGGCATCATGAACTTTGCAGAAAAGTCAGACCACAAGGAGTTCATTATCGGTACTGAAGTAAGCATTGCTGAACACCTTCAGTATAAATGTCCTGACAAGAAGTTCTATCCTCTTTCAATTGATCTTATGTGTCACAATATGAAGATCACAACACTTATGGATGTGCTTCATGCAGTGAACGGAACCGGCGGTTCTGTCATTAACCTTTCAGATGAAATGATCAGAGATGCAAGAAAATGCATTGACAAAATGATTGAACTCGGATAAAACTAATACATTATTTAACGGGTCTTCCTTAAAAAAATTTAAGGAAGACTCGATTTTTAGCCTTTCCAGTCCTTGACAAAAACTAATTATTATAGTAAAATTAATATATATGTTTTGTTGATAACAAGAACGTATTTTATGATATGATATAGCGGACGGAGGTGGATCTCTTGAATACCAAAAGTACAAACGAGATCTGGGTCAATGAAAACTTTTTTGAGGATCTTGCGAGATCACACTGTAAAAATCAGATTACTGAGGCTGAAAAAAAGCTGAATGAATATGTACTTGTACTTTCAAAGGAACTCGCTTCAGTTTCATCTGCATGGATAAAAATCGAAGGCAGAGACATATATTATGTTCACAAGCATCGCATCCTGATTCCGGACATCAATTCATTCCGCTGTTCAATTGTAAACGAGAGCGGTTTCAGAAATGTATTTGACGGATTTGAGGGACGTATCATCTCTGAAGATGAAGCTTATGATCTTTTTTTTGCCGGAAAGTCATCCAACCCGTTCTTTGCTGACAGTGTATGGTTTACAAACGGCGGCGACAACCGCTGTGTAGTCAGATACCGTACAAAGAGTGAGAATACTTTTGAGTGTATAAACAGCCAGGGCAATCGTTCCTGTTGTTATAAAAGTTTATACAATCACTGCAAGAACTGCAGCTGGGGTTACGGTGTAAAAATACCTGTTTTCGAACTGAAACACAGGACTTTACTTGAAAATCTTGTTTATCATGATCTGGTACCTGAGGAACTTGCTGAATCAGGCAAGACACTTCTTAAGATACTTTCAAAACTTTTCGAGTCAGAATATATAGAAGTAAAAAAAGGGGTATTTACTTTTACTGAAAAGTTTTTAAACGATGTGCTTGATGACAGAATAAATGAGATCTTCGGAATTAAATTTGAACTTACCGCTCTTTCGGAAAGTCTCAAAAGCGATGCTGAAAACAGTGTTGTAGCGCTTGATGAAACTTTTCTGGAAGAATTTGAATCTTCTGTTCTCTGTGCGGATAAAAACCGTGCTGAAATAGAAGAATATGATAAAAAACGCCTTTCCGACCCTAATCAGGGTATGTGGGATCTCTGGGAAACAGAGGCCAGAGGAAGAAATAAAATAAAGATAGCAACAGACCACACCTTTGTCGGAAGGAATCCTCTTGCCGATGTTAAGGAAGATGGTATTGTAGGTATAGATTTCGGTACCAGAAGCACGATAGTTGTATTTCAGGACGGTACGGACACAATAATGCCGATGCGTATAGGTGTCGGTGATATGAGTGCGCAGATACGTCCCGAGCAGTATGAAAATCCGACGGTCATCGAACTTAAGGACATGGAGTCTTTCCTTAAAAGCTACGAAAGTGCTGAAGGAAGACCTGACACTGAGTGGAATGATGTGACAGTTTCTCATACTGCCTACAGAAATATGACATCGAGCACTGTTTCTGACAATTTCTATTCATACTTCTATGATCTGAAACAGTGGTGTGCTGATTCTGATAAAAACCATATCGTTACTATCAAGGATCAGTGCGGCAATGAATACCAGCTCACCTCCTATCTTACCGGTGAGGAAAACAGATTTGATCCTCTTGAGTTATATGCCTACTATCTTGGTCTTTATATCAATAATATCCGTAACGGCATCTATCTTGACTATTTACTCTCCTTCCCTATTACCTATGAAAAGGAGCTCAAGGAAAAGATACTTAACAGTTTCCGCAAAGGTATCAGAAAATCACTTCCGGTGACTGTGCTTGAAGACAGAAACTGCATGGATATTTTCAGCGTACAGACCGGTGTAAGCGAACCTGTTGCCTATGCCATCACTGCGTTCAGTGAATTTGGTCTCAAACCTTTATCCGGTGAGGAATATCTTTACGGTGTATTTGACTTCGGCGGCGGAACTACTGATTTCAGCTTCGGCTCATATCGTCGTTCTGATGCATCAGAAAAGAAAAAATATGACTATGTGATCACTCACATATCTTCAGGTGGTGACCGCTATCTGGGCGGCGAAAACCTTCTGGAACTGCTTGCCTTCGAGATATTCAAGGCAAATCACAGCAGGCTTTTAAGAAGAAACGGCAAATACGACTTCAAGGGCATAGAATTCACACTTCCTAACGGCTGTGAGCGTTTTCTCGGATCGGAAACACTGATCTCGAATTCGCAGAAAGCCAAAAGGAACATGAAGCAGCTTATGGAAAAGCTTCGTCCGTTCTGGGAAACTCTCGGAAGCGGAGTTGATCCGTATTCTGAGTCCACTACTCTGGATGAAGCAAGTATTTCATCTCTTAAGCAGATCGACAAGGGATACATTAAAGTTGACCTGTTTGATAACGACGGTGAGCTGCTCGAAGATTTCATGCTTGACATCAGCAATGAAGCGGTCGGTATCTGTATCGATCTTGCTGAACTGCTGGAAAACCGTATTGAGCAGGGCGTAAGACAGTTTTTCATCTTCTTAAAGAACTGCTTTAGTATTGAAAAAATAGCTGAATATGGAGGCATGGAGATTTTTCTAGCCGGAAATTCCGGAAAATGTCCTCTTCTTAAAAAGCTTTTTGATAAATATACAGAAATGTATTCACATTCTACTGAAAAGAAATATGATAATGAACTTTTCAGGATCTATCCTTCTCTTGGTACTCCTGAGGCAGCAGCTATACAGCTAAAAAACGGTATAAATGCGGTTCCCGGTGAACTTTCCGGACCTACCGGCAAGACAGGTGTTGCCTACGGACTTATTAAAGGAAGGCTCGGTTCAAGGATCAAGGTCGTATCTTCCAATGAAACAAAGGAAGAAAACTCATTCGGCTATTATCTTGGTCACTGTGAAGATGACCTGTTTATCTGCGACATTCCGAAGTCATCGCTTAAGGATGGTGAATGGACTAAATTCACTGAAGCGGATGTACCGAGGATCGAGCTTTATTATACCTGTCTTCCTGAGGCAGCTGACAATCAGATGCCTGCAGCCATGGCGCAGAAACATATTATCAGAGTCAAATCGCCTGCTGATGATAAGTTTATCTATATCAGGATGATATCTCACAGTGCCATTGAATATGTTATCGCCGGTGAAAATGGCGGCGGTTCCGACGGGATGAGCGAGATAAACAAGCTTGAATTCTGTTAGTAAATCATTATCATATCATAAAAAAGCCTTATTCAGATATTTTACTATCTGTATTTATATTATTTTAGTGAAAGTAAGTTTTTTCTGATTTCACTGTAAAATCGCAAACGAAAGGATTTTGGTATGAAAAAAGAATATGTTATGGGCAACAGCGCCATAGCACTCGGTGCACTTGCTGCCGGGGTAAATCTTGTTTCAGGTTATCCTGGAACACCTTCATCAGAGATTATTGAGACAATTCAGAAATACAAGGGGAAAGATGTATATCTTGAGTGGTCAGTAAATGAAAAGGCTGCTCTTGAGGTTGCTGCAGGTGCAGCATATACAGGCGCACGTACAATGGTAACAATGAAACAGGTCGGACTTAATGTTGCTTCCGATCCTCTCATGTCACTTGCTTACGTTGGTGTAAAGGGCGGTATGGTCATCGTTTCAGCTGACGATCCGGGCCCGATTTCTTCACAGACTGAACAGGACACCAGAATGTTCGGTGACTTTGCCCGCATTCCTGTTTTTGATCCTACTTCTCCTGAAGAAGCGTTCCAGATGATCCAGGATGCTTTCGATTATTCGGAAAAGTATAACACACCTGTTCTTTTCAGACCAACTACAAGGGTCTGTCACGCATATGCATCGATCGAATTCGATGAGAACTTCAAGGCAAAGGAATACGAAGGATTTATCAAGGACTCAAAGAAGTGGGTCATATTCCCTCGCCTTTCATACAACAATCATATTGCAATTGAAAAGAGAAATGTCAGCATGGGTGATGATTTCTCAGAATATTCGCACAATACTGTACAGGGTTCAGGCAAGAAAGCTGTATTCGCTTCAGGCGTAAGCTACTCATATGCTAAGGAATACCTTGGTGACCGTGAGGACGTTACTCTCGTTAAGATCGCAACACCTCATCCGTTCCCTGAAAAGCTTGCACTTTCAGTTCTTGAAAAGTGCGACGAAGTCCTCTGCTTCGAGGAACTTAGTCCTTACGTTGAGAACCAGCTTCTTAAGGTTGCCGGAAAGCATCATCTTCCAGTAAAGATACTCGGCAAGGCTACAGGTAACGGTGTTCTTGCAGGTGAAAATTCATCTGACTACGCTGCTGAAGTTATCTCACAGTTCCTTGGTGAGACACTTCCTGAAAAGCTTGATATCTCTGATCTTCCGGATCTTCCGGTAAGACCTCCGGTACTTTGCGCAGGCTGCCCTCACCGTGCTTCTTTCTACGCTGTAAAGAAGGCAATGGCAGGCAGAAAGACTTTCTACTGCGGCGATATCGGCTGCTATACACTCGGCAACGCTATGCCTCTTGACATGTGTGATACCTGTCTCTGTATGGGTGCCGGCATTACAATGGCTCAGGGCTTCAACCACCTTGAAAAGGACGGTGTGGCATTCTCATTTGTCGGTGACTCGACATTCTTTGCTTCTGGTATGACAGGTGTTGTGAACGCTGTATACAATGAAGCAGATATGATCCTTTGCGTACTTGACAACTCAACAACAGCTATGACAGGCCATCAGCCTCATCCTGGTACAGGAAAGAACATGATGGGTGACATAATTGAAAAGGTTGATATTATAAAAATTCTTGAAGGTATCGGTCTTAAGAAGATCATCACAGTTGATCCTCTTGATCTTGAAGCATCAGTTGCTGCTGTTAAGGAATGCGCTGATACTCCAGGCGTTAAGGCTATCATCTTCAAATCACCTTGTATCGCACTTTTCAGACCGACAAAGAGAGCGGTTATTTCCGATAAGTGCATTCAGTGCAAGAAGTGCATAAGAGAGATAGGCTGTCCGGCTATCATTATCGAAGACGGTAAGGTAGCTATCGACAAGTCACTCTGCACAGGCTGCGGACTCTGCGGTCAGATCTGCCCTGTAAACGCAATAGGAGGTGTTACAATTGAATAAGGATATACTTCTCTGCGGCGTAGGCGGTCAGGGTACTGTTCTTGCGTCCAAACTCATCGCTTCTGCAGCAATGCGTGACGGAAATATCGTTCATTCAGCTGAAACTATCGGTATGGCACAGCGCGGCGGCTCTGTAACAAGCCATGTACGTATCGGTGAAAAGGCCAGCGCTCCCCTTATCCCGCTCGGATCTGCTGATCTTATTCTCGCTTTTGAACCTTCAGAAGCTGTTAGAAATCTTAAATATCTCAAAAAAGACGGCGTTGTTATCGTAAACTCTGTTCCGGTAAAACCTGTTACGGAATCACTTAAGAGCACTGGTTACGACGGCAGCGAAATGATAGAATATCTTAAGAAGAAGTGTTCAGTTGTCGTAGTTGATGCTGAAGAAATATGCAGTGAACTCGGTTCATCAAAGGTGTTCAACGTTGCTATTCTCGGCGTTGCACTCGGCACCGGCAAGGCAGGACTTAAAAAGGAACACGTTGTAGCTGAGATCAAAGAACGTGTAAAAGAACGTTTTGTTGCCCTCAATCTTCGTGCTCTTGAAAAAGGCGAAAGCCTCGCAAATATATAAAGAAAATGCTGATTTTCTGAATCAGTGGCGGGGTCTCCCCTCCTCCGGAAATCAGAGATTTCATAATATAAGCTTATAACGGGATTAAGGGAAAATCAAAACAAGACAGGAGAAAGAATAATGAAATTAACCGAAAAGCAGATCGAGCTTATCGACAAGCAGGTAAAAAGACTTATTGCTTCCGGAAGCTACTATGGAGAAGTTTACAAGAAGGC
>JBGUVZ010000040.1:0-7148 GCA_045220685.1 Oscillospiraceae bacterium
AGTATTTTTAATAAGATAAGGAAGCAAACGAAAAAGAGCAGAAAGACGCTTGAAGAAATATATGATCAAATCAGCGATTTATCAAACAAAACCAGAAAACTCGATAAAAATGATATGGATCGGATACTTGGTGAAATAAAAAATAACAGTTCCAGTGATAATTTCAAGGAGATAAAGAACGGTATTTCTTCAATTATTACAGCTCTGAATAAGATTCAGATACCAACTCCGTCACCGGCAGATAATTCATTTTTTGCTGAGATAAAAACTTTCTTTCAGGATATAAAAAACAGTCTTTTAAGAATAGAGAAAAATACAGTTGGTAGTGATAATAATATTACTGTAGCGTCTTTAACTGATGCATTTAAAATGGAACTGTTAAAGCTCAAAGATGCATTAGATAATGAAAAAGCAAGAGCAAATGATTATGAAGAAAAATATAAGAAACTTCTGGGAAGCAATCAGCCTGATCCGAATGCTATTAGTAAATCAGAATTTAAAAAAACGATAGGAGAAAAAGACGCAGAAATAAGCAGACTAAAAGAGAAAATCGAAAAAGCGATAGGAGAAAAAGACACAGAGATAAGCAGGCTAAAAGAAGAATTCGAAAAAGCTATAAAAGAAAAAGATGAAGAAATAAGCAGGCTAAAAGCTATAATAGATGATTTAGAAGGTAACTCTACTAACGATTCTAGAGTATTAAAAGCCAATGAAAACAAGGTAATAGTTACAGCTGGAAGTATTGAAAGTTATATAAGTACAGTAAAGGATACATCGGTAATTGATTCTGTTTTTCAGAAGTACGGAAACGAAAATAGTTACTGGAAAGTATATGAATCATATACAAAGGCTTTGAAAAAGTTTGAACCGGATGAAGATGAACCGGATGATACTCTGTATAGTTTCAAGGATATATTTGAAAAGTTTCTATTGAAGAAACTATATACAGGCATTACAAGATCAAATAATATCAAAGAAGGAACACTTGAATATGATTTGATGATGGCTGTTAATTCATATATTGAATCATGTGGATTCTACACACGTGATATTGCTGTAGGAAACAAAATATCTGATGAAGATTACGACGATACTGATCAGACAGGTAATGGTTCAATAATTTCAGAAGTAAGTTTGTATCCGTATTATCTGAATTATACAGATCAGTCCGGAGATAATATTAAGATTCATACTGAAGGAAACATAGTAATCGAATAGGGTGAGGAAATGGATAATTATTCTGTAGGAATAGATTTTGGAACATGTAATATTAAAGTTTCCTGGTTTAATTACGCAAAACAAATGCCGGCACAGCTGAAACTTGATAAAAAAGACAGTAACTCAGATAAAAACGTACCAAATGCGATCAACTATGAAAGCAGGGAGGATTATTCTGTCGGATCAAGAGCTGCTAAAAAAAGAAGAACAGGTAATACGGTTGAATACATAAAAAGAAAACTTGAGTTAAAACACTGGGAAAAGAATTTTACCAGTCTGGGATTTTCATTATCTGCTGAAGAAATAGCTTCAGATATTTTTAGCTGGATAAACAAAGCTATAAATAATCTTGGAAAATCGATAGAAGATGCTGTTGTCACTGTACCTGTTTGCTTTTCCGAGGTTCAGAAAGAAAAAATCCTGAGTTGTGCTGAAAAATCCGGTATCAATGTTATCGGAGCACTTACAGAACCTGTAGCAGCGTTGTTTTCAATTGATGAGTTGTTTGAAGATGAATGTGATGAAAATATAGTTGTTTTTGATTTCGGAGGAGCAACACTTGATCTTTGTCTTGTTCATGTTGAAAATGATGGCTGTGGAGATATCATAATTTCAGTTGAAAGCTCATACTTGTAAAGTCCAAAGGGAACAAGACTTCACAAAAAGTTTACAAACAAAAATGATGAAAACAGTAAGAAATCGGCAGGTCGAATATCGCTAAAACTTAATAGAATCAAGGCTTTTGGGCGTTCCATATAATTTGGAACGCCCTTTTTTGTTCCTGTTATTACGCTTTGTTCCCTGCAATTACACTAAGGGATAAATATAAACCGAAGGGTGTTTCTCAGTCAATGAGAGACACCCTTTTTCTATTTCAGAGAGATGGAGGAGATATGTATGCGTGAGATCAACTGGGCTGAACCCTTTGACAAGCCCCTGTCGGGAGCCGCCAAAGGTGTCCTTGCAACAATGATGTGTCTGCCCGAGAGCGACTATCTGACCGCCGAGGAACTGTACAGCCGTTTCAAGGCTGACCCTCCGATGGTGATTGATGATGCACTTGCAGAGCTGATGAGCGAGGATAAGCAGTTCCTTATCTGCGTGAACGGCAGATACGCTGTCAATAAAATGAAGCTGTTGGAGATAAATACGATCTGAGGAGAGATAGCTATGTCAAAGCTGATAAAAAGATTATCGGGTGACTTCACGATAATCAGCAATAAAGTATTCAGGAATAAAAAGCTGGGTGTTACCGACCGTGGTACGCTCTGCACGCTGCTGTCGCTCCCCGACAATTGGAACTTCTCTATCAGAGGGCTTGCAGCTATTCTGCCCGACGGTGTGACAAAGATCGAAAACAGCCTAAATCGTCTGGAGCATGACCACCACTACCTCAAGCGTGTGCGTGTCTTTGAGAACGGCAGGATCATTGATTGGGACTACATTATCAGCGACGAGCCTATGGATCCCGATGAAGATGAGGACGGCGGCAATGTTGAAAATGTTGAAAACTCATCTGATTCTGCCCCACGAGATACGGATATTCAAGATGCGGAATTACTTGATACGGAAAACCCGTATCTTGAAAAACGACATCTTGAAAACCGGTACGCATATAAAGAACTAAATAATCAAGACTCCAAAAATAAAATACTGTGTGATAAAGAATCCACCAATCAATCCGCTTCTGCACAGGAAACGGATTCTGTTGAAACTGTTGAAAATCTGATCGATGGAGTGATTGAGGGATACAGCACAGACACAAAAAGAATCAAGAGTATCATCAAAGAGCATATCGAATACGAAGATTATCTCCAATGGATAAGGCTTTTCGGCAAGGATATGACAACTGCTGAGATCAAACAGCTTGTGGATAAGCTGGCTAAGGCTGCTACATCGGGCAAGGGTCGAGTCATCAATGACGAGAGCTTCTCGAAGTACGAAGTCCAGGAGGCTGTGCTGAATCTGAACAGAGAGTGCATTGAAATGGGCTATGAGGTGCTTAGGCAGAAAGCGCCGGGAACAGTCAATAACCGCACAGGCTATCTTGTCAGTGTGCTGATAAAGCTCGGCAGCGAGTATGACCTTGTTGCAAATTCCGAGGAGCGCAGTATCAAGTACGATGTTCAGCAAATGCTCCACTATGATGACTTCGACTGACCGCAAAGGAGGTGGTGCGTATGATTGTGAGGTGACACTATGCCCGAATACAAGGCAGTAGACAAGCTGTTTTATTCTTTCCACAGCGAGTTTGAAGCTATCGTCATGGACATGATCGCTGAAAAGACGGATAAGCGTATCATAGACACGATGTTTGAGGATTTTGACCGCTTGCAGGAAGAATATCACGAAAAGCTGAGACAAATATGCAGAGAGGACGGTGAAGATCGTGGCTAAGACTATCTACACGCAGTTTGATGAGATGGTGAATTACGATAATATCGTAAAGATCGGCATTAAGACAAATTGGGAGGATGCTGATATTTCCGATGACGGCACTATCGCTCCTGATTTTGAAATGGTCGGCAGAGATATTACGGGGCTTGAGATCCCTATCGGCATCTACAAGACCTATGAGGAAGCGGAGGAAGCTGTCAAGGCACTCCATGAGTGGTTCAAGAATCAGGCATACGCAGTCTACGAAGTCCCAAAGTCCGAGGGAGCTGATACCTGATGGCTAATGACTACGAAAACGGCACAAAGAAAACGATAGACCTGACGATCAAGGCGGAGAAGATCAGTTCGGATATTCTCAAAGAAGCCTTGCAGGAGTTTATAGCAGGCAAGGCTGAGAAGAAAGGGCGAATGTCCTATCGTCAGCTGGAAAAGAAGTCGGACAGCAAGCTCGACAGCATTGAGGTCAGTGAGGACAATATCGGTGACTTCCTCAAAACGGCGAGAAAGTACGATGTTGACTTTGCCCTGAAAGCGGACAAGTCCACCAAGCCGGCTACCTATCATGTTTTCTTTTCAGCAAGCAAGACTGAGAACTTCAAGAAAGCGTTTACCGAATACGTCGGGAAAAACGCTAAGACAAACCAGCGTGGGGTGTTCACGAGGGAGCAGTTAAAGAGAGAAGCTGCCCGTGTTGCACAGTCACCGCACAGGAAACACAGATCGAAAGAGAGAAAAAGGGAGACACACAGATGATCGAACATACCTATCCCCCGACACCAAGGGCAAGGGGCGATGATGTTTTTACGGCGAACTTTTATGCCGATAACATGAGAAAGGCTTTGTCTGCCGAGTGCAGATCAATACCCGAAAGCTAAAAAAGGTCATTCTGAAAGCCTTACCCTATGCGATCTTTGCGTATGCAGGAAACCTTATCGGCTATGCGTACCGAACAGCGGAGGGTACAGGATTTCAGGAAAAAATACTCCCTTTTATGAGCAATCTCGGGGTTGCTTTTGCTAAGGTCTTTCCCAGTTTACACCCGTTTGATCTTCTTTTCGGCTTGGGTTTAGCGGGTGTAATGAGGTTAGTTCTCTATGTCAAGTCGAAAAACAAGAAGAAATTTAGGCAGGGCGAGGAATACGGCTCGGCTGTATGGGGTACGGAAAAGGACATTGAGCCTTACATGGACTTATCCAACCCCGAAAACAACGTTATCCTCACGAAAACGGAGTCCCTGACGATGGGCAAACCCTCTGCTCCTAAGTTTGCGAGAAACAAAAATATCCTCGTCATAGGCGGTTCAGGCTCGGGTAAGACACGATTTTTCGTCAAGCCGAACCTGATGCAGATGCACTCCTCCTATGTGATCACCGACCCGAAGGGTACGGTGCTTGTGGAGTGCGGTCATCTTCTTGCAAGGGGCAGACCGCTGAGAAACAGCGAAGGCAGGATAGTGTATCAGAGGGACGGCAAGAACGGCTATAAGAAAGATAAGAACGGCAAGCCTATGCCTGTATATGAGCCGTACAACATAAAAGTCTTTAACACGATAGACTTCTCAAAAAGTATGCACTATAACCCTTTTGCCTATATTTCCGAAAGAAACCGTGAGAAGGACATTCTCAAATTTGTGGAAGTCCTTATCAAGAATACTTCTTCCTCTCAACAGCCCGGCGGTGATGACTTCTGGGTAAAGGCTGAAAAGCTGTTGTATACGTCTTATATTGCACTGATCTTCACCCTTTACGATGAAGATGAACGCAATTTTGAAACGCTTATCGAAATGATAAACGGTTCTGAGTGCCGTGAGGAAGATGAAACTTTCAAGAATGCTATGGACATACAGTTCGGTATGCTTGAAACATGGCTTGACGGTCAGTTTCCTTCTGAGGAAGAAATTGACGAAGCCATAGAAAAAGAGAAAGAAAAAGAAAAGTCGGAGGGGTCTGACGATAACTCCGAAGAAGCAGAAGAAAGCGGGAGCAAGTTCAAATTTGAAGCCAAAGCCTATGATGAATACCGCAAAATGTGTCACATGACACCTCAGAGCGAACAGCAAAGGCTCGGCGCATTTGCTCTCAAACAATACAAGGCGTACAAACTTGCCGCAGGCAAAACGGCTAAGTCTATCTTAATTAGCTGTTCGACACGTTTAGCGCCTTTTGCCATAGATGAAGTTTTGGAGATAACTTCGTATGACGAACTGCACCTTGATATGCTCGGTGATGAGCTGTCAGCGCTGTTTGTAATCATCTCCGATACTGACGCAACGTTCAACTTCCTCGTTGCGATCATGTATTCACAACTTTTCAATCTGCTGTGTACGAAAGCTGACAACAGCGACGGAGGCAGATTGCAGTACCATGTGCGGTGTCTCCTGGACGAATTTGCGAACATCGGTGAGATACCTCAGTTTGAAAAACTGATAGCGACTATCCGAAGCCGTGAAATATCGGCAAGTATCATCTTGCAAGCTAAGAGCCAGCTAAAGGCTATCTACAAAGACAATGCAGACACGATCGAAGGCAACTGTGATACGATGCTGTTTCTCGGTGGTAAGGAGAAGTCCACGCTGAAAGAGATCTCTGAAAGTCTTGGTAAGGAAACTATCGACAGTTTCAATACTTCTACCAACAGAGGTCAGAGCGAAAGCTACGGTATGAACTATCAGAAGCTCGGAAAGGAGCTGAAGTCTCAGGACGAATTAGCCGTAATGGACGGTGGAAAATGTATCTTACAGCTTAGAGGAGTGCGTCCGTTCTTCTCTGATAAATACGATATAACAAGACACAAAAATTACTCTGAACTTCTTGATGCAGATCCGAAGAAAAAGTTTGACATTCAAAGTTTTGTTAGTGACCGAAGTGGGATGGTTTCAAATATTTCTCCGAAAGATCAAATAAGTCAATGGGTGATCGACAAGTCAAGTTCCGCCTTAAAGGAAGTTACCTATCCTGCTGATGCGACAGAAAGAGAAAATGCAGAAGCAGAAGCTGTTTACGATGCCGACTCCGAAACAGATATAGACGGAGATACGGCAAACAGCTAAGAACCCGAAAAATAAAAAAGAGATAATCGGGTGACGCTGAATGGACGAATTTATTTTATTTGAGGGAGACTTTTTACCTATGGAAACTATGAATATTTCTGCGGTGGAGAATACCGCAATGGAGACAGCAACCGCCTCTGCACCTAAGCACAAGTGGCTTTCTAAGGGTGCTAAGTTTGCTAAGAAGGCAACTATGTTCGCAACTATCGCCGGAGTAATGGCATCTACCTGTGCAACGCAGGCTTTTGCGGCTGGTACCGGTGAAGTTGATACTTCCAGCTTTATTACTACTGCCTGCACCGTTCTCAAGAGTGTCATCTGCCTGATTGGCGGCGGTGTTGGTGTATGGGGTATCGTAAACCTTCTGGAAGGTTACGGTAATGATAACCCGGGCGCAAAAGCACAGTAGTGATATAGAAGTTTTTTCTCCCTTAATTCAGGTCGCATAAAATAGGCATTATGCGACCTTTTTTCCATATTTGCC
>JBGUVZ010000041.1:0-2167 GCA_045220685.1 Oscillospiraceae bacterium
GTCCCGTACGCCTATAAATTCGCTGCCAGTGCTGACAAAGAACCTGTACTGACCGAAGCCTTTTACTACTCTGAATTCCGGCCCCACGATACTGTAGCTTTCTAATTGCCAGCCATCATCGGTGGTGTAGAGTGTCTGTCCGAAGCTGCCAGATTCAATGTCGTATTCAAGGACAGAAGCTTTATAAATATATTTGCAGTCAGGAACAAAACCCACATTTTCCCGAAGCATCAAAGGCTTGTCATCACGGTCTAAGCAGAGGTATTTATCGATGTTTTTCTCCTTGTCAGTTTCCCGTGCCGCAGAGACTTCTGCTGTTTCTTTGTTAATCATGAAAACCTGGTCATCATGACGCGTCATCAGATGCAGAACCTCACCCACACATTCAAAATTTTTAGCATTGGTATATCTCAGACTGCTGTCCTGAAGGCCTTCTAAAGATGCACTTGAGATAAGTGTTCCATCTTCGGCATAGTGACAGAGAAGATAGTGGTCCTGTCTGCTGCTATCCCAGATCTCATACTCGTCGCGATTACTTGCTGTTCGTCCGCCTTCAGGTTCAGGTCCGTCGTGACTTTCCCTGTTGACAATCGCCCAGACACCGCCATTATCAAATGCATAGCATAGATAACGAAGAACATCGTAATCTCCGTGATCAGGCGGTGCAAGCACAAATGCTTCCGATGTCTGCATATCGTCGCTGATGCGCAGATAAGCCGGCTGATAATTCTGATTATAGCCAATGCAGCCGAATCCGTCTGCGGTACGTCTTGCTTTTATATAGTTATTAAAATCACCAGGCAGCTTTATCTGGTCACAGCGGACAGCATCTGACTGAAGAGAGACAGGTGCTTCGGAAGCTGCAGGAGTTGCAGGAGCTGCAGGAGCTGAAGAAGTTTCAGTAGTGCTTGTTGTTACAGAAGATTCAGAAACAGCTCCTGTCACAGACGACGAGCCTATAATAGTTTCCTTTACTAACACCGGACTTACAGAAGTTGAGCTTGTTACTGACGACTGACTTGCTGCAGATTCTGTTACTGATGACTGGCTTGCTGCAGGTTCTGTTTCTGTTACTGTACTTACGTCAGGATCTGAATCATTCAGCTTCTGGTGCAGATAGTTTCCTCCGCCTATGCTGCCTGCGATAACAGCAACTGCTGCTGCCATACCTGCAAACATGATCCATCCCGGACGATTCTTTTTTTCTACAACGTTTACGCTGTAATTGATATCCGAATCGTTTGTTATATTCATTTTCTTCATAGTCATATTAAGCATTCTTTCTCTGGCCGAATCTGACAGGGACGGGTACTCTTTTGCAATTCTGTCTGCAGTTTTAAGATCAATGTCAAATTCACTGAACTTTTCATCTTTCATATTCATACTTATCCCTCCTTAATAATTTATTCCGACTTCAGAAAGCATCTGTTTAAGCTTTTCTCTTGCCCTTATACTTCGTTTCTGTACAGCGGCTGCAGTCATTGAGAGCGCTCTTCCTATTTCAGGTACCGTCATATTATAGTAATACTGTTTTACTATTATCGACGTGTCAGGTTCGCCTAATTCTTTTATTTTATCAAATATTATGGAATTACGTTCTGACATCTCTGCAGACTCAGCTATGTTTTCTCCGGACGATAATTCCATGATTCCTTCATCGTCAGCAGATATCGTTTTTAATGCCTTAACACTGAGTTTTCTGTACATATCTATCGCCCTGCGTCTGGCTATCACTCCGATAAATCCTTTCAGATCACCTTCCCGTTCACCGAGGTTATCTGTCTTTTTGAATACCTCAGTAAAAACATCACTGACACATTCCTCTATATCTTCAGTTGTACCACAGCTTTTTAATTTGGTCGCTGCTATGATATATACATAATTGCAGTATTCATTAAAAATTGCTTTCAAGCACTCTTCCGGAGATCTTTTCATATGTTCCCTGAACTCCTGATCTGTCATACGCACTCCTCCTTTATTAAGCTCAGCGATCGCTTTCATTATATAAACTCGTAATCACAACGCCAAGTAGGACATTTTTCTGAAAAAATTTTTTCAGGTTTCAGGATCGTAGAATCTTGTATTAAGGTAAATTTGTCATACTCATAAGTATAATAGGTTTTTGATTTTGAGTCAAATGCACATTGGGCAAAAAAATGCGCCGCAG
>JBGUVZ010000042.1:0-5438 GCA_045220685.1 Oscillospiraceae bacterium
TAATTCTGTTGTAAAGGATGGAGTCGTTCATTTCGATACTGTAAATCTTACAGACGAAGAAATGAAGAAAATCGACCAGATCTACATTGTAGCCTGCGGATCAGCTTATCATGTCGGCGTGGATCTTCAGTATGTAATTGAATCACTCACATCTCTTCAGGTACGAGTTGAACTTGCTTCCGAGTTCCGTTACAGGGATATGAGAATCAACAAAAACAGTCTGGTAATTGTTATCTCACAGTCAGGAGAAACAGCAGATACACTTGCAGCACTCAGAATGGCAAAGGACAGCGGAGTTAAGACTCTCGGTATTGTAAACGTAGTCGGCTCATCCATTGCCAGAGAAGCGGACAACGTATTCTACACACTTGCGGGTCCTGAGATTTCAGTTGCCACAACAAAGGCATACTCAACCCAGCTCGTTGCCGGATATCTTCTTGCGCTTCAGTTTGCAAAGGCAAGGGAAGAGATAAAGGATGACCGCTATAATGAACTCCTTGAAGAGGTCAACACTATCCCTGAAAAGATAGAAAAGATCCTTGAAAACAAGGAACGTCTTCAGTGGTATTCAAACAAGCTTATCAATCTTTCAGATTCCTTTTTCATCGGCCGTGGTATTGACTATGCCATCGGAATGGAAGGAAGCCTTAAGCTTAAGGAGATCAGCTACATTCACTCCGAGGCATACGCAGCAGGTGAACTTAAGCACGGTCCTATCAGTCTTATCGAAGATGGTACAGTAGTCATCGCAGTTGTGACACAGACAAATCTTGTGGAAAAGACTATCAGCAACATGGTAGAAGTAAAGAGCCGTGGTGCTAAGGTTATGGCAGTTACAACAGCAGGCAACTACTTCCTTGAAGACACAGCTGAATTTGTATGCTATGTTCCGCAGATAGAACCGCTGTTTGCAGGAAGTTTGAGTGTTATCCCGCTGCAGCTTATTAGCTATTATGTATCTATTGGCAAGGGTTATGATGTAGACAAGCCGAGAAATTTGGCTAAGAGTGTTACTGTTGAGTAATTTTATCTAGAATAATTGAACTTGACTAAAATTGATGTTTGTGATATAATAGAAACTATTAGCATGGCTATATAAAGCTCTGCAGAATCAGAAATTATCTGTTTCTGTTGAGCTTTTTTCGTATAGTGTAAGTAATGTTTTTTAAATATGGGTTGACATTTTTTTGAATGTAGCTTAAAATAATTATAGTTGTATTTATACAGCGTAGAACCCAGCCACTATTTGCTGTATAAGTAACACTCCAGACAATTGCATATCAAATTACAAATTATGAATTTTAGAGATTATTATTTAAAAAAAAGCAGGATAGTATTTTTTATACTTTTCTTAATCTATATTTTCTTCGTTTTTTATATAACATTGTTCAGCCGTGAACCTACATATCGCAGGCTTATACTGACACCGTTATGGGAATACCGTAATCTGATTCATGAAGAAGGAGATTATTGGTTTCAACAGATAACCTGCAATATTTTGATGCTTGTTCCTTTCGGAGCATATATCGGATACAGATTTAAGAATATGACAATAATTCAGGCTGCTTTTTTAGGCGGTGCTTTTTCTATGTTTATAGAGATAACTCAATATTTCACAGGAAGAGGTCTGCTTGAATTCGATGATGTTTTCAACAACACGTTCGGAGCAGTATTTGGATTTGTTTTTATAAAGCTGATCATGGTTTACAATGAGTATAAAAGAATGAGTAAGTATTATTAGGGGATAATAACAGTATACTCTAAAGTGGTTTTGTTAAAGAGAGTTGTGAAAAAAATGAGGAATCTTGTCCTCGTTAGTTGAGGTGTGTTAAAAAAATGGGAAAATGTATTGAACATTCAAAGCGAACAATGATCATTGGCGGCGGTGTTGCTGGTCAGATGCTTATGACGGAGATCAAGAATGCACAGCATTCCGAGTATGAGGATGACAAGCTGGCGGCGCAGTTTGATCCGGTTTGCATCATTGACAACGATCCTGAAAAGATCGGTACGGAGATAATGGGTGTAAGGATAGTTGGACCTTCGTCCGACATTCCGCACTTTGCGAAGAAATTCAGGATCGAGCAGATCATACTTGCTATTCCTTCACTTACAGAGGAACGCCGCAAGCTGATCATTGATCTCTGCAACGAGACAAAGCTTCCGCTTAAGATAATTCCGTTCATCGGTTCGCTGCTCCTTGATGATAATGCCAGCCTTCTCGGACAGGTTCGTGACATCAAGGTGGAGGAACTTCTCGGTCGTGATCCTGTTACGTTCAACAACAAGAATATCAAGGCATTTGTTCATGACAAGGTATGTATGGTAACGGGCGGCGGCGGATCTATCGGTTCTGAGCTTGTCCGCCAGATTTCAAAGTACAAACCGAAGCAGATAATAATCGTTGATATATATGAAAACAATGCCTATGAGATCCAGCAGGAACTTATCATGGAATATGGCGATGATCTTAATCTTGTTACACTAATTGCATCCGTCCGTGACTACTACCGCATGAATCAGATCTTTAAGACATACAAGCCGGATGTAGTGTTCCATGCAGCTGCTCATAAGCACGTTCCGCTTATGGAAGACTCACCGATGGAGGCTATTAAGAACAACGTTATCGGCACTTTCAATGTTGCGACACTGGCGCAGTATCATAACGTAAAGAAGTTCGTTATGATTTCTACAGACAAGGCTGTAAACCCGACAAATGCTATGGGTGCGTCAAAGCGCTGCTGCGAGATGATCGTTCAGTTCCTTGCACAGCAGAACGAAGGATGTACAGAATTCGTTGCTACACGTTTCGGTAATGTACTCGGTTCAAATGGATCAGTTATCCCGATATTCAAGAAGCAGATAGAGCAGGGCAAGCCGGTCACTGTAACTCACCCTGACATCATCCGATACTTCATGACCATTCCGGAAGCTGTAAGCCTGGTAATGGAAGCAGCAGCTATGGCCAAGGGCGGCGAGATATTCGTTCTTGACATGGGCAAGCCGGTAAAGATCGTTACACTCGCAGAAAACCTTATCCGTATGTACGGCAAGGAACCGTATATCGATATCCCGATAAGATTCACAGGTCTGCGCCCTGGTGAGAAAATCAAGGAAGAACTCCTCATGATGGAGGAAGGTCTTCAGAAGACATCTAACAAGCTTATCTACATAGGTAAACAGATAGAAATAGATGAAGACACCTTCGCTGCCGATCTCAGAGAGCTCCGCGATGCGGCAAAGAAAAACAATGAAAAGATTGCCCTTGAAGCTCTCCACAAAATGGTTCCGACCTTCACAACCCCGGAAGCATTCAACAGCAAGATACTGCAGCACGAAGCTTAAGGGAGATTAACGGAATACAAACTACCATCGTCCTGATGAACTGCAGATGTACAGGGGACGGTGCTTTATTGATTCAGGTAGTAGTATGCTTTTTAAAAAGCCTGAGGAGATACTGTAGTTATTTTCATAAAGACTTTTATCAAAACACCAAACCGAAAGGATGAGAATTACTATGCTTAAGTTTTTTAAATGTGAAGTCTGTAAGAATATTATTGTGAAGTTAGCCGATTCCGGCGTGCCGGTTGTCTGCTGCGGGAAGCCGATGACTGAGCTTGTGCCCGGGGCTGTGGATGCTGCGTTTGAAAAGCATGTGCCGGCTGTTACGATGGAAGGAAACACTGTAAAGGTACAGGTCGGCGAAGTGATTCATCCTATGCTCGAAGAGCATTTCATTCAGTTTATCGTGCTTGAGACTGCAAATGGTTTCCAGATGAAAAAGCTTAAGGCTGGAGATACGCCTGAGGCTGTGTTTACTGTTGCAGCTGATGACAAGGCAGTGGCAGTGTATGAATACTGCAATCTGCACGGTCTGTGGGTAAAGGAATTATAATAAAATCGCCCCTCTGTACTATTCCGGTACAGAGGGTCTCATTGTTTTGTTTGGTTATTATGCTTTCATAAATCTGATCAGTGCGAGCAGGTCTGTTAAGCCTACAGATCCGTTGGAGTTGATGTCGGCTTTGTTTTTTATATCCGGGTACTTTTCCGGTGTCATTAATACCTGCGTGAGTTTTAATATGTCGGCAGTATTGATTACGTTGTTACCGTCAATATCATATTCTGAGTTTTCAAATTTAGGTTCTGTTACTGTAGTCGTTACAGTTGTTGTTACTTCAGCGGTGGTGGTAGCTTCTGTCGTTGCCTCTGTAGTAGCAACGGTAGTAGCCTCAGTTGTTGCTTCAGTGGTGATGACTGTTGTTTCTTCTGTGGTTGTAACTGTAGTAGTTACTTCTTCAGTTGTCGTTATTTCAGGTGTGGTAACGGCTTCTGTGGTGGTAATTACAGGAAGATTTCTAGGGGCGGTGTCAATGTTATCGATGTTCTCCTGAGTTAGCGGGAGATAGGAGAGTGATATCTGCTTTAAGGCAGGAAGCATTGAGGCTCTCCATGCTTCGTAATCAGTCTGGTTCACAGGTGTATCTGATCCGTCGAGATAATAAACTATTCCTTTGCCGACTGTATCAATGTCAGCAGGGAACGGATTACCGGCTGAATCTGTTGAAACGTATGATTTTTCCCATGCATCGACTTTGCCGACTGATTCGTATTTATTGGTTCCCTTGTTGTATTTATAAACCTCATAAGGAACAAAATCTGAAGCGAGCTTAAGTGTATCGGTAAGTATACGTACAGCTGTTCCGTCAGGATAGAAGGCAACAGTGCCCGGAAATTCACCGACTTCGTTTTTTTCTGTGTCAGCAACATGAACAACTCTGTTCAGCTTGTCGTGGATAAGAAGATCTTCGACTCCGTCGCCGTTGAGATCAGCGAGTGCGAACTGTACAAATTCCGGGAACATATCGAATCTTGAATCCATTTCAAGTATTCGTTCACGGCCTTTGGTAAGAAGATACTGATACCTTACGCGTACAGGATCTTTTTCAGTCTGACCGTTATCTGCCTGAGCTTCGGCAGGGGCAGTGTCTTCGGCTGATATCTGATTGTGTCCGTAAAGGAGCGCAGTACTGCCCATGATAGTAAAAGAAAGAATTAATGCTAAAGATTTTTTCATAATAATCTCCACCTCATAACCTCATAAGTGTTTTTTGATTTCCCTGATTTATTAATATAGCCACGCAGATCTGAAACCCAGGCCTGCTTTTGGCATATCGGTTACTGTAAAGGGGGAGTGCCCCCCTAAAATATATAATACTATTATAAAATATTACTGTAACTTTTGCAATGATTTTAAGACCTAAAAAAATAAAAAAACTTTGAAAAAAGTATTGACATTCTCCCCGTAATGTAGTATAATAAATATCGTCGTCGGAGCGATGACGACAACAAAATGGGAGCATAGCTCAGCTGGGAGAGCATCTGCCTTACAAGCAGAGGGTCATAGGTTCGAGCCCTATTGTTCCCATTACGATGGC
>JBGUVZ010000043.1:0-8842 GCA_045220685.1 Oscillospiraceae bacterium
ACATATCTGATAAATTCCCATGCACTGTCCTTGTGTTCTGAACTGCTGGTTATTCCGAATGACATAACAGGCCAGATCAATCTTGTACCGCCATTTTCTGAAGGCCAGCCTGAAACATATCTGGTTGCTGCAGACGCATTGTCATACATTATTTCTGTAGCTCCCAGATAATCACTGATACTGGAAATTCTCGTAGTCTTTAACTTATGTCCTTTGGCAAACCTATGATTTTCGTCCAAGTAATCCGCAGAATTATATATATCTTGAATTTCTTCTGTCGTGAGTCCTTCCTGTTTTATAAACTTTATAAGTGAAACAAAATCATCATTGTCAAAATCACATTTTTTATTTACAAGGTCAACATGCTCGGTGTAATATGGTATTAAAACGTTTCCTGAAATAAAACTGTACTCATTCTGATAAAACGCAAACAAATCTTTGTCGCTGGTATCCATGGAAATAAAATCATTATAGTTCCAGATTTCATGTTTTTCATCTGAAAAGAGTAACGACTGCGTGATTCCTGCCGGAATAGTATACAGACAGTCATTATAAGTAAATAAATCGGTTATATATCCGGAAATACTGTTAAGATCGAACTGAGGATCCGCATCTGCGATCTGTCTCATATCAGTAAAAAGACCTTTCATGATATACGCTGACAGATCAAGCTCGTCCATCATTATAATATCAGGAATATCATTATTAAGGATATCTTTTGACAAAGCTTCACAAACTATATCGTTGTAGTTATTTTCTATTACAGCTTCTGAATTTTCACAGTACTTTGAATAGTTTTTTGTAAGAATATAACAGGTGTCACTTTTCTTATTAAATTCCGAAACAAGATTCATAGTATTGTAATCATAAGGAACTGCCAGAGTTACAACTTCTCTTGAATTTAGAACTGCAAGACGTTCCTCATCAGCCTTTACAAGTTTGATACCGTCATTGCAGAGGATCTCTGTGTCGCTGACAGCCAGTGATTCACCGCTGCGATAACAGTTACTTGTAAATTCTGAAAATGATGCGATTGACTCAGTTTTCCCTGTGTTTTCGTTCCAGCCAAGAATTTCTGTGTCTTCATACATGATAATATCATGATCACCGTATCCGTTTCTGAATACAGGCCAGCTGTCGGAATATGAAAATGATGTAACCTTTTCACCCATATCACATTTTTCATGATCATATTTGTATATCTTGTATGGTTCGTCTGGGCCGTACTCTTCGACAACTATGTATTCAGTATTATTATCATTCCGCACCAGTGATATTCCGTAATGCTCTTCATTCACTTCGGGGAAAATCGTATTTTTCAGATTTCCCGTAGTATCATAAACCATTATACATGCATTATCCTCTTCGTCCTGATAAACTATCATCAGATCGCCTGATGAATTCATTATCATTCCGCCGGTATATGCTTCAAAATGAAGTTCAGGCAGTGTAAAAAGCGGAGTGTCATTACCGTTTTTTTCATGGCGGTATACTGAATTGCATACAGATTCATAAGTATATCCGTCATCAGATCCCTTCAGCATATGTTCTGAAGAAATATAGTAGAAAGTACCGTCAGGCGAAATACAGGATGGTCCGCTTCCTTCGCATTCCGTTATTATTGTTTCACCCGTTTTTCTGTCTATTTCATATAAATATGATGGACCGACATCAGCAAGGGAAACGTAAAGACTGTTTCCGTTTAAATACGCTGATCTGAAGTTAGAAGCAAGCTTTGGAAGCTTATCATCAGATACTATGAGTTCCTTGCTGTCATCTTCGTAGCTGTACCCGTAGATCCCATCCGAACAGACATAAACCATGTCATAGTTCTCAGAAGGTCCTATGAAGTCATTTACACCGTACAGATCATACATGTGAACAAGATCACCGGCCTTCGGATCGATGACATCAACAGATTGCTGACTGGTCAGGACAACGTTCCCGTCTTTGTCAGTGAAAAAGCCGGTTACTATATCTCTAAGAGGATTTTCACCGGTGAGTTTAGTCAGTTTGTCATTCTCATCTAAAGTGTAAATGGTGTAATACTCATATTTCAAATCCATTATGAAATATATCTTTCCGTTGTCAGAAACACATATATCGCTTAAGTAAAGATCTTCAGATATCTGATTTGATAAATCTGTCTGTTTAACAAGATTAAGGGATGAATCGAAATATTTCAGTATATTACCACGGTCCATCACGTATAAGTTTCCTGATGAATCTGAATGCGCGCACCAAACATTTTCTGCTTCCAGAATCTTCTTGTTGCCACCGTTAAGATCAGAAGAAATAATCTTGTCCCATTCTTCGCCATAGCCATGATATACTATTTTCTTATCGTCACGGTAAATTATTTCCCTGGCTTCTGTTTCATCATGGTCGTCAGCTGTAACTGAAGAATCAGTCATATCTACGATATATCCGCTGGTTTCTGATGTAAAGACAGATTCCGGATCAGCAGCTTTGAAATAGTATATTTTATCATTGCTCACAGCAGCAGGATAAGCTCCGGTAAGATCTTCGTCACTTACTTTTTCCTCATCATAAAAAAGTGTGATAGTATCATATCCGCTTGCTTTCTTTTCCCATGAAGTATTTTTTATTTCGCCTTCTGTCATAGAATCAGCGGATTTCAGCGGATCTTTAGTCTCTTTTCCGCATGATGCAGTCACAACAGCAAGTGACAGTGCGAGTATAAAGCTTATTATTCTCTTTATTTTCATCTTTTTTCCTTTCGTTCATATACACATTTTATTCGCGCTTCTCTCAGGCATTCAAACTGTATACTATACCGGCCACAGATTTTTCTTCACAGAAAGTGAAGTTCTGACTGAATTAGCCTTTGTACAGTCATACGCGAATATTCCGAAGTAAGATGTTTTCCCATTCTCTGATGATACTTTAATGAAATCAGGTATATCTTCAGAAACAGGAAGTTTTTTATTAACCGTATAATCCAGTTCAAAGATATTTACAGGTATAAGCTCACCGTTTCTTCTGACAAATGCGTGAAGTTCTCCCGTTTTAACATCAAATTCAGTACCCCCATCAAGCTGGTCACGGACAGTAATACCGTCGATTTTTACCGGAGTATCTTTGTTCTGGAATTTGGAAACGATCTTCTGGAAGCCGGAGCGGGAATTTGCATCGCCTTTAAACGAATCCGTTTCCGATAATTTCACAGCTTCCTCTTCGGTTATACGTTCATTTGTGCGAAGGAGATAATTGATATTTCCTTCGCCGTCATATCCGGCAACATAGGCATCTTCGGTAAACACGGTTTTGCCGCCTGCGGAGATAACCTTTACAAACAACTCTTTTCCTTCTGTTTCTGTTATCTCATACGGGATAAGGCCAAGGGAAAGAAGAATTCCGGTCTCAGGTGTATTGTAATTTTCCACCTCTGGAAATTTAACAAACTTCCTGTAATTTTCACTGCTGTCGAGCGGAATACTGATGAAACCGAAGTTTGCGCGGTCTTCATTGAATTCATCGATGTTTTTCATAAGTTCTTCATCGTAAACCACTTCGGAAACGCTTGTTTCGTTGTCTTCAAGTGGTTTGTCGCTGCTGCTGAGCTGATTGTAAACCGGAACAGCGATACACAGTGCTGCTGCAAGCGAAGCACATACAGTGAATATCTTTTGCCTGGTGTGTCGTTCCTGATTCTTTACTGCAACAATTATCTCGCCTGAAAGCTCATTTTTAAACTGCAGATCTTCAGGCACTTCCGAGCCTAAAAGATTTCCAAGCATTTTATCCAGACGTTCGTCGTTATACTTACTCTTCATGTTCCATCTCCTTCCTTAAAAGTACTTTCGCCGCGTTAAGACGTGATTTTACTGTCCCTGTCGGTATACCGAGCATTTCAGCTGTTTCTTTTTCGGAATAGTCATTGAAATATCTTAAAACAACTACCACGCGGTATTTTTCAGACAGTCGTTTTACAGCTTTAAGCAGTTCTTTATATTCTTCATGAGTCGCTGTATCATCATCGTCCGGTATCATTTCAAAGAATTCATCATGCTCATCGTTTGATCCGAACAGCAGCGGTCTTGAATTATACAGTCGTCTTAGCGTGGATTTATAGGTGTTCACACAGATCCTGAATATCCATTTTTCAAATTCCTGCGAGGCATCATAGGTTTTATAATACTTAAGTGCTCTTAGACAGGTGTCCTGAAAAAGGTCAGCAGCATCGTGATGATCTCTGCAGAGGTTGATGCAGAGACGTGACAGTCGTTCTCCGCATTTTTCAATATGTTCGCTGATATCAGTTTTGCTTTTCAAATGCTGCTCCTTTCCTTGTTTTGAAGTCCTTCATTATATATTACTCATTCGCTGCCCTAAAAGTTCGGTGAATTTTAAAAAAATTATTTTTTCTCTAAAAAACTGATTAAATCAGAAATCCGGATTTACGAAGGGTGGATCAGCGGGCTTCGCCCCGGAGCCCCGTGTTGATTAATGAATAAATCAGTGTTTTTCCTGAGAAAATTTGCTGTACATAAAAAAAGCGGGGATGTTCCCCGCTCTTGTCTTATTCATCTTTTTCTTTGTCTGGTTTTGCCGGTTCTCGCGTAAAACCCTTTCTTTTCCTCATACAGCATTTCATCGGCCTGGTGGTAAAGGGAGTCTATCGTGCTTCCCTCTGATTTCATAGCGTAGCCGATGGAACAGGTGTAAGGAGTTTCAGAGACTTCAGCTCTGATGCGTTCGATGAGTGACTTAACATCATCTTCACCGGAGCCTATGCAGAGAATTACGTATTCGTCGCCGCCTATTCTATAGACGCGCTGTCCTTTTTTATGAGCTGCCGTCCAGAAACAGTCCGCCAGTGCCTTGAGTGCAGTGTCTCCGGCCACATGACCTTCGCTGTCGTTTATTTCCTTTAAGCCGTTCATATCCATTGTTATAACGGCTGTTACCTCATTGATATATTTTTCAGCATCGGAATAATAGGTCTGACGGTTTAAAAGTTTTGTCAGCGGATCGCGCTTTGTGAACTGCTGAAGCAGATAAACGTAGTAAAGCATGATGTCGACTGCAATTGTAATGTTGAACCAGTGCATATCGGCTGTTTCAACGAACAGAGGTGCAACGAGGCAGAACAGCGAAGTGAGAGCCATGTAGAACAGTATTCTGTAATCTTCTTTTTGTTTTCTGCCGCTTTTAAATACGTTTATGAGGAGATAAGCAAGATAAAGTGCATTGATGAAATACGTCAGATATCCAAGAGTTCCTCTTTGGAAATGGTTATTTTCATCTATGGTGAAAACTATACCGGTCGGTATTGAAATGAAACACAGTACTGCGTTGAGAATCGCAGGAAACAGAAGATAAGCTTTCTGTTTCGGATAAACTATCATAACTATATTTACAAGAATAAACGCAATCAGTGAATAGGACACTGCACTGAGAATCGGCCTGTAAATACTGTAATTCGGCTGATTGCCGAGATAGCTTTCAACATAACATGAAACCGAATATAAAAGAAGCATTACATTGGTAATTGCTATACGGTTGATCATTCTTCTTTCAAGATGGATTTCCGAAGTCAGAGCAATGGTCATTCCGAGAATAAGAACGAGCATCCCCCAGTGGTCAGAAAAATAATCGAATATAGACATACAATTCCCCCCTTGTATCAATAATACCTATAACATACGACAGAATGTACTGTCGTAAAGACAGCGGCAAAACATATAATATCAGCAGATGAATTCTGTAAACTGATCTGGCTGCTAATGTTATAGTCAGTATATTAAACGTCTAAGATACCAAAATAAGATTATTCACCGGTCATAGCAAGAAGATCTGCTTCGGTAAGGATCGTGATGCCAAGCTCCTCAGCCTTTGTAAGTTTGCTTCCGGCTTCTTCACCGGCAACAACGTAATCGGTCTTCTTTGAAACTGAAGAAGAAACTTTTCCGCCCATGTCTTCGATGATCTTCTTTGCTTCATCACGCTTGAGAGTCGGAAGAGTACCGGTAAGAACGAATACCTTACCATCCAGCTTGTCGCTCTTCTTACTTGAAGCGTATGTGAAGTTAAGTCCGTGTTCGCGGAGTTTTTCGATAAGACTTACAAGATGAGGTTCTCTCAGAGCTTCGTAAACACCCTGTGACATAACATCGCCGAATCCGTCAATTGAGGAGATCTCGGTAACATCGGCATTCATGACTGCATCGAGACTGCCGAACTTTTCACAGAGAAGAACTGCAGCTCTTGCACCTATATTTCTGATACCGAGACCGAAGATAAGCTTGTCGAGAGTATTAGATTTTGAAGCTTCAATAGCCTTTACCAGATTACCTGCTGATTTTTCCTTGAAACGATCAAGTGTCATAAGCTTTGCTTCAGTAAGATCATAGAGATCAGCAGCTGAAGTGATGAGCTTGCTATCTACAAGAAGAGCCACTATAGCATCGCCGAGACCGTCAATATTCATAGCCGGCTTGGATGCGAAATGGATAATATTCTTAAGAAGCTGCGCAGGACATGATGTGTTCGGACATCTTAATGCACTTTCCTCATCCACATGTATAGCCTTCGTTCCGCAGACAGGACAGACTTCAGGCAGTGTATAAGGAACAGAACCTTCAGCGTGTGAAACGGAATTAAGCACTTCCGGAATGATATCCCCTGCTTTTCTGACTGTGATAGTATCACCTATACGAATGTCCCTGTCAGTAATAAACTGCTGATTGTGAAGTACAGCACGGGAGACACTTGTTCCTGCAAGAAGTACTGGATCAAATACGGCAACAGGAGTTATGGCACCTGTTCTTCCTACGTTTACTTCAATTTCACGTAAAACTGTTTCCTTTTCCTCCGGCGGAAATTTATAGGCAACAGCCCACTTAGGATATTTTGAAGTAGCTCCCATGATGTTTCGCTGATTAAAATCATCAACCTTGATAACAACGCCGTCTATGTCGAAAGGATAAGTTGCACGGTTAGCGCCTATCTTGTTTATTTCAGCTTCTATCTGCTCATATGTGGTACATGGTACATAGCTTGGGATAGTCTTGAAACCGAGCTCCTTAATGTAGTCAAGTGATTCCTTGTGAGATGAAACTGCCTTGCCCTCATTCTGCTGAATGTTAAAAACAAAGATATCCAGTTTTCTTTCAGCAGTTATCTTCGAACTTTTCTGTCTGAGAGAACCGGCTGCAGCATTACGCGGATTCTTGAATGGTGTCTCATCATTAAGTTCCTGCTTTTCAACCAGCTTGAAAAAGCTTTCACGCGGCATATATACCTCGCCTCTTACTTCGAGGAGCGGGATAGAACTGTCTATTTTAAGAGGTATCGATCTGATGGTTTTAAGGTTTGCTGATACATCTTCACCTACAAAACCGTCCCCTCTTGTTGATCCGATAAAGAATTCGCCGTCGTGATATTCAAGAGAAACAGAAAGTCCGTCTATTTTAGGCTCAACAATAAATACAGGAGAAGTAAGTTCAGAAATACATTTTTCCGTAAAAGCCTTTACCTGTTCAAATGAGAAAACATCCTGAAGGCTTCCCATCTGCACCTTGTGAGTTACCTTTTCAAAATTATTGAGAGCATAGCCGCCTACACGCTTTGTAGGTGAGTTTTCATAGGCAAGCTCAGGAAATTCAGCTTCAAGCTTCTTAAGTTCCTGCATGAGCATGTCGTATTCGTAGTCATCTACGGTCGGGTTATCAAGCACATAGTATGCGTGATTATGTTTATTTATTATTTCAGTGAGTTCATCAACTATTATTTTCGCTTCATTAAGATCCATGTCCTATATCTCCTTATAAACACGTTTAGGGAACTGCATAAAACAGATCAGCAGTTCCCTGTTTGAATTATCCGTATATTTCGTTGAAGAAGCAGGAGTAGCTGCCTGTGTGACACGCAACTCCTGTCTGTTCCACATTTACGAGAAGTGTATCATCGTCGCAGTCACCGTAAATGGAAACAACTTTCTGAAGATGTCCGCTTGTAGCACCCTTGTTCCAGTACTCCTGACGCGAGCGGCTCCAGAACCATGTATATCCTGTTTCAAGTGTCTTTTTTAGACTTTCCTTGTTCATATATGCAAGCATAAGAACGGTTTTTGTATTGACCTCATAGCAAATAGCCGGGATAAGCTCTCCCTTTACAAAGAATTTATCGAGGTCATTAAGATCGATTTTTACCATATAATCTCCTTATTATCTTACTATAACACCTTTGTTTCTGCAGTAGTCCTTTACTTCGCCTACTGTAAGTTCCTTGAAGTGGAAAAGTGAAGCAGCAAGAGCGGCTGTAGCTCCTGTCTTTTCGAATACTTCATAGAAATCATTTATCTTTCCGGCACCGCCGCTTGCGATAACAGGAATAGAACAGTTATCACAAACAGCCTTGAGCATTTCAATATCAAAACCTGCCTTTGTACCGTCTGCGTCTATGGAGTTAAGACAAATCTCACCGGCACCGAGTTTTTCAATTGTATGTACCCAGTCGATAAGATCAAGGTTCATATCAACACGTCCGCCGTTGATATAAACTGTCCACTTGTGATCAGCGATCTTCTTGGCGTCGATACCGACACAGATGCACTGGCTGCCGAAAATATCGGCACCTGCTCTGATGAGATCAGGATTCTTTACAGCCTGTGAGTTTACTGAAACCTTGTCTGCACCGGCTCTGAGTGTTTCACGGATGTCATCAACAGTTTTGATTCCGCCGCCTACTGTAAGAGGAACAAATACTTTCTTAGCAGTTTCGCGTACAACATCGAGAAAAACTCCTCTGCCTTCAAAAGAAGCAGTAATATCATAGAAAACAATTTCATCTGCGCCCTGTCTGTTGTACTCCTCAG
>JBGUVZ010000044.1:0-2178 GCA_045220685.1 Oscillospiraceae bacterium
GCTCGCACTTCTTTCCGCCTTTGAAAGAAGTCTGAGAATATGAATTATTGATTAGCTTTCGCTAACCGTTTATTATTTTATCATAATAGTTAGCCTTTGTCAACTGTATTTTTAAGAAAATCAAAATCTTAATGAAAATCATTTCCTTATCACGATTATCTATTGCTAACTATTAATATTTTCATCACTTTAACCAAGAGCCGTATCAAGTGCCATCATAACAGTAAAACCTACTGAAAACATGATAACGCCAATGTTTGAATGTTCACCCTCAGATATTTCAGGTATAAGTTCTTCCACTACAACGTAGACCATTGCACCGGCTGCGAAACTCAGTAAATATGGCATCGCCGGAAGTATAAGTCCCGAAAAGAGTATTGTAAGTATCGCTCCAACCGGTTCAACAGCTCCTGAAAGCACACCGCCGCCGAAGGCTGCTGATTTTTTCTTTCCTTCTGCACGAAGCGGCATTGAAATGATCGCTCCCTCAGGAAAGTTCTGTATTGCAATACCAAGTGCAAGAGCAAAAGCCCCACCGGATGACATCTGAGCCGTTCCGTGGAGAAGACCAGCATAAACGATTCCTACTGCCATTCCCTCCGGTATATTGTGTAGCGTTACCGCCAGTACCATCATTGTTGTTCTCGCAAGCTTTGACGGCATACCTTCAGCTTTTTCTGCGTTCATGTGAAGATGCGGGATGACCGTATCAAGCAGAAGAAGGAACAATACACCGAACCAGAAACCTGCAACAGCCGGAATGAAAGCTAATCTGCCCATTCCCTCTGCCAGTTCCATTGCCGGTATGATAAGACTCCATACCGATGCTGCTGTCATGACACCGGCAGCAAAACCTGCCAGCATACGCTGCACATTTCGGCTCAGTTCCTTCTTCATGAAGAAGACACACGCCGAACCGGCCGATGTACCGAGAAACGGCAGCAGCAGTCCTGTTATTATTTCGTTTGTCATATATATCTGCCTTTCTCTTATATTCTAAGGAAACACTGATTTAATCGGAAATCCGGCTTCGCCGGATTTCCGAAGGTGGAATTTGCGGGGCTTCGCCCCGAACTCCCCACGCTGATTTATGAATAAATCAACGTTTCCCTAAAACAGCCGGCAGGCCGGAACATCGTCCTGGCCTGCCGGCTGTTTCGTCATGTGGTTATTCTATGAATTACAGTATGTCGAAGAAATCTATCAAGAAAAATCATAAAAATTTTTAACCGATAACGTTCAGACTATCAAATCCGGTATCAGTTATATAATATTTTATGCGAAGCGGGCACCGAGCGCCTTAAGATTTGCAAGATCATCGTCTGAAGGAGTTTCGTTTACCATAACTCCAGCACCGTCTATGATTTCAGCGCCTGTAGCCTTTGTGCGTTCTTCCCAGTTACGCATCCATTCGCCGTCGCCCCAGCCGTATGAACCGAAAAGAATTACTTTCTTTCCGCTGAGACTGCCTTCAACTGATGTGAAGAATGGCTCGAATTCGTCTTCTTCAAGTACTTCAGCACCCATTGCCGGACAGCCAAAAGCAATAACATCGTAATCACTTACACTGCCCCCGAATTCTGAAACTGTAAAAATATCTGCACCGGCACCTTCTGCAATAGCCTTTGCCATTGCTTCTGTATTACCTGTACCGCTCCAGTAGATAACTGCTGTTTTCATTGATTTTCCTCCTTGTATTGCTGTACTGCAGCAAAAAGCTCAGTACCCTTCTTTATCTGAGAACAGAGATATTCTCTGCATTCTCCGTATTTTTTAAAGAGCTTTTCCGCCTTCTCTGCTTCATGATAAACTTTCCATGTACCACAGAGAAGACAGTTTCGCCCTTTGTGTTTTATAAATCCCCGTACATCATCGATCGGATATCCAAGAAAAGCACCAATTTCATGAGGAAAATTTTCGCATTCAATACGTGAGGACAAACGCTTAAGTTTCTGTTCAGTGCTTTCATCCGGCTTATATCCGTACTCGTAAAGAAATTCCTTTACATCTGAACGGGAAAGCCATGATCTCAGTATATCACGATGATAAATGTATATAAGTGTTCTTCTGCCGCATCGACAGAGAACCTTCATGCTTAGTCCGAATCTGCCTGCGCGTACAGAAAACTCATTGCAAAGCTCGTCTACGAGCCAGTCCGGTTTATCTACGGTAAAAAGA
>JBGUVZ010000045.1:0-6216 GCA_045220685.1 Oscillospiraceae bacterium
GAAAAACGAGGATGTTTACGAGCTTATCGCCTCGGACATCACCGGACTTTATGACCTGACGAAGGAACTGGAGGAGAAAAAGAAGCGAAGCCAGCAGATCAATGCCCGTCTCAAGGCACTCAATTCCACTATGCGCTATGTTATAATGGAAAAAGAACTTCTCGCCATCAAGACGAGGATACACGATTCGCTTGGACAGTCACTCCTGCTGGGACGACGTTTTCTTACATCACCGGATAAGGTGGACGCGGACCAGATGCTTTCACAGTGGAAAAATACATTCGGACTGCTTCTCTACGAGGAACGTGAGAACTGGCAGACGCCTTATCTGGTAAATACCAGAAGAGCGGAACTGCTGGGGGTAAAACTCACGGTGGATGGTGCTCTTCCTGAGGAAGAGCATCTTATGGCAGTCATAGATACAGCGATAGCCGTGCATACCACCAATGTTCAGCGTCATGCTGAAGGTACTGAGGCATATATCAGGACTGAGGAGGATGAACGGTTCTATACAGTTTATTTCACCAACAACGGCAAAGCGCCGGAAAAGGGGATAAGGGAATCAGGAGGATTGCTTAATCTCCGCAGAATGGTGGAACATGCAGGCGGCGGTATGAAAATTCGCTCGCTTCCTGCTTTTGAAATGGCGCTTAAGCTGCCGAAAGAAAAAATAACGGAGGATTTTGGGGATTATGAATTATCAGGTGCTTATTGCGGACGATTACAGAATGATTCGTCAGATGTTTGAGGAAATCATCAAGGGAGCGGGGGGCCGCTACTCTCTTGCCGGAACAGTGGACAATGCTGAGGAGGCGATAACATTCTGCCGTTTTCATTCAGTTGACCTTGTGGTAATGGACGTTGTTATGGGCAGCGGCATGGATGGTATCGATGCTGCTGCCGAGATAAAGAAGTTCAGTCCGCATACGAAAGTGCTTATCGTTACGTCGATGCCGGAAAGTTCGTTTATCAGACGTGCGAAGGAAGCCGGAGTGGAAAGCTTCTGGCACAAGGAGGTACAGGACGCTCCGCTTCTCGATGTTATCGACAGAACGATGGACGGTGAATCGGTCTATCCGATGTCCATGCCGGAAGTATGGTTCGGAAACACAGTCAGCACAAGTCTTACCGAACGCGAACTCGATGTTCTCCACGGACTGGTGGGAGGCTCATCAAACTCCGAGATCGCCGGAGAACTTGGCATTTCGGAACGAAGTGTAAAGCAGCATATCACCGATATGCTCAACAAGACCGGCTTCCGCAGCAGACTTCAGCTTGCCGTAAGAGCAAGGGGAGACGGTATTGTTATTAACGATTTCCATACAGTGTGATCAGATCCGCAAACTACGTATGCCCGTAAGCATACCGGCACAGTAAACGAATAATATAACAGATGAAGCTTTGTTTATTTGCAACAAAAATCACGATACAAATGTTGAATTCTTTCTGCACATATACTTCCCTTTTGTACGATGTGAAGTGCATTTCTGATGTGTTATCATAGTAAACATAATAAAGGCATCAGAGTTCTCTTGAAATTCTTTACACAGTGATGACCGTTTTGCAGTGGACACCAGAAATTTTTCTGACACCTGCAAAACGGAGAATCACAGAGAAAACAGGACTGCTGGATTATTACAGGGGGTCATAATTATGAAAAACATGAAAAAAGTACTCGCAGCACTTCTTGCACTCACAATGACAGTTTGTCTCGCATCATGCGGAGAAACAGGCGGAAACGACAACGCCGGCGGCACAGCTGAAAACAGCAAAGTTGAAGATAGCAAGACTGAGGAAAAGGAAGAAAGCAAAACTGAAGAAACAGAGGCTGCAGTGACAGAGGCGGCTGCAGCAGATAGCGGCTATAAGGAATTTGAACACCGTACACTTAAGCATGAGCCATATGCGATCAGTGCTGATTATGATTTGCCGGTATTGGACGGGTTGACAATCAAGGATGGTTCAGAAAATGTAACCTATTTTGGTACGCTGGTCAAATGCTCCAGTTATTACAGAAAAGAAGGTGACAAGCTTGGTGTTGATGTGTATCCGGATCTGCAGCTGATCACAAAAGAACGTGCAGAGCAATTTTATATAAAAAGTGATAACTTTGAAACAACGACTTCTGACAATGGTTACACTATTGCTAACCAGGAGGTTAAAGTTTACAATGAAGGAACAGAAAAGGCTCAGTGGGAAACAAATGTGTCGGTTTATGGCGATTCATATCGTGAATGTCATCCGATTCTAAGTATTCATTTCCTTGCAGATCAGAATAAAATGACAGAGGATGAATTTAAAAAGTTCGCTTTCACAGTTGCAAATTCAGTTAAATTTACAGTTGAGAATGAGGATGCACTGATTCTGGATGATGGCAGTTTCAAAGTATATCCGCATAAATTCATAGTTCCTTCCAAGGTTTCAATTGCAGGAGCAGATCGTGAAGCAAAGCTCATATTCTCTGCGATATATCCTTTAGCATCTGTTGAATTCGATGACAATGATATTCACTATGAAATGACCAACGATATACTGACATATAACAGCATGTTGTGGGCAAATTGTCAGAAAAAAGAAGATGAATATACACCGGTTACGATCGCGGGTCATGAAGCACTTGCAAAATTACAGTCTTACGGATGCGACGGTGAGTTTGTTGTTCATTTCAGCGATGAACACGTTGAAACAGTAAAGATTTCTGCTAAATCATATGCAGATGGTTCGAAAAACAAAGACGGAAAGTCATTTTATGATCTGCAGAAAGAAATGATAGATGATGCAAACAAGGCAGATACAATAGCAAAAATGGCTGAGTATGTTGATGCGTTTGTAAGCTCATGGACAATTGACGAAACTGTACAGGAACCAAAGTGATAACACTGTAAAGGGGAAATAGAATATGGGAGCTGATTCAACACAGATGTGCTGCCCTAACTGCGGCGGTACTATGGAATTTGATCCGGGTGTCGGAAAACTCAAATGCATGTTCTGTGAATCCGTATTCTCACAGGAGGAATGTGCAGCATTCTTCAAGGACAAGGAATCACAGGAAGAGGCAAAGCAGTCCGGCGGTGACTGGGGCAGCGACGCCGATGATATGAAGGCATATTCCTGCAGCACCTGTGGAGCGGAAATACTTGCAGATGAAAATACAGGAGCTTCAAGATGTCCGTACTGCGGCAACACAACGATAATGGAAGCGACATTTACCGGAGCGGCAAAGCCGGATTTCCTTATCCCGTTTGCATTCAACAAGCAGCAGGCTATGGAAAAGTACAAGGAATACTATCAGAAGAAAAAGCTTCTTCCGAAGGCATTCTTGGACGGAAATACAGTCGAGGAGATACAGGGGGTATATGTTCCGTTCTGGCTCTTTGACGGTGCTGTTACTATCGATGCCGAATACGAAGCGGTAGATAAGGAAGACACACAGACCGAGACTATCCGCAAGATCTACCGTGCGGACCGCCGCGGTAATATAAAATTCAAAAACGTTCCTGCCGATGCATCAAAGCGTATGCCTGATGATATCATGGATTCCATCGAACCGTTCAAATTCGAGGAACTCAAGGATTTCAACATGATGTATCTGCCGGGATTCCTTGCAGAAAAATTTGACGTTGAAGGTGACGATGACCTTGAACGTGCCGAAAAGCGTGTTATAAATACAGCAAAGAGCAAAACACAGGAAACGGTTAAGCACGATGAAGTAAAGGAAAAACGCGGAAACTTCGTTGTCAACTATACTGACAAGAAATACGCAATGCTTCCGGTATGGTATCTTACAACGAACTGGAACGGCAAGCAGTGGAATTTTGCGATGAACGGTCAGACCGGTAAGTTCACCGGTGATCTTCCGGTTGATTACAAAAAACTCGGAATCTTTACCGGCATTGCGTTCCTTATTCCTCTTATAGTTCTCTATCTTGTAATGAAGAGTATTCCGGTTGCAGCCATTGCCGGTCTTGTTATCGGACTTATCACTTTCTTCGTTGGCAAGGGCAGCATGAAGCCTGTTCATATTGCAACGCAGGCAAATGATTATATGGACAAGCAGGTTCGCCTTGTTTATTCACAGGATCATTACGTTCGCACAGAGCGCAAGCCGAAGGAACAGCGCCAGAATCCTCCGCCTCAGAACAAATGATTTTTAATTTATTATTTTCTTAAACAGTGGTCCCCCGGATCTTCGGACTTGCCGTATATCCGGGGGACAGTTGCATTATACAGAAAGATAGGTTATAATACTATAGCAATCATTTTTATAAAAGGGGATACACGGATATGAAACACATGACTATAAGAATATTCTGTCTTGCACTGTGCGCGTCATTTGTTCTGAGCGGCTGTACACCGAAAGGCGGAGACGGCGGCAGCCAGACTGCGGAAGGGAACAGTGCTGAGACTGTGACAGAGCAGGCGGAGGAAACATCTGCAGCGGAAACAGCGGCCACAGATGTGACTGACAAAAACGATGCGCAAACAACCGCAGTGAGCGGAACTGATGTCTCCGGCGATGAAGCGGTTTCCGGCACTGTGTCTGAAACTGCTAAAGTATCTGAAACGACAAAGAAGAATGGAACATCCACACCACCGGAAACAACGAATGCTGATGGAAGTACGGCATCACCTCCTCCGGAAGGAAACAAACCGGATACGTACTCTGATCCGTCCGAATACGGCTATTCAGATGACGAGCTCTGTACAATGGCACTTCGCTATTACGCATCATCTTCCAATTACAGACCTGAGCATGCTGTGGTGGACGGTACTGACGGCAATACCGTGAGCATCCATCTGTACGATGATACCGACGGAACTCATACAGCAACTTCGGCCTGGTACTTCATTGACCGTATGACGGGAAAAGGTGAGAACGTTATCGGAAATGCAGTTGATCTCAATGCTCCGCCGGAACTCTGGAATCCGACTGTTCCGCCGCGAGCTAAGATAGAAGACGGCAAATGGTGCGGAGTAGTATTTATCGGTTACATAGACACCGACATCGAAACATATATCGCCCGGAACGTAGCCTACAGGGAGTTTACCCTTCAGGATGAAGACTACACCTGGCTTGCGGATCTGCCGAAGCAAAACCGCGTGGAAACATCCAACGGCAACGAACTGTATCTGATAATTCCTCGTGACGACGAAGCGAATGTGCGTATCAGCAAGGTCGATGATGAGGGAAATGCATCAGAAAAGATCTGCAACAGCTACAAGGGAGCACCGATACTTCTCCGCTGCAATGTAAGCGAGATAAGGCCTGATGTTATCATAGAGATAACCGACAACAGCGGCGAACATAAGGGATTTTCACCGTCCATAAGCGGCAGAGACGGTCTGCTCTGCGAAAGCGACTGCTATACAAGACTGATGGAGTATCCGGTCATCGGCGGACCGATGATGGCGGATAACAATTAAAATTTAAGAATGAAATAAAAAAACTGACTTTAGAATTACGGGTGTTGCCGTAGCTGAAGTCAGTTTTGCTATATATGCAGAAAGAAGTTTTTTCGGAGGGTGCAGTCACCCGAAAAGGTAGCAGCCACCTCTGCGAGGCGCCTGCTGCTATTGATAATGTGCTGCAAAGCAGCACAAACAGAAAGCCATAACACCAATGAAATGATCTTAGTGTTATGGCTTCGTTATTACATATAGGTTCACTGCTTTTTATAGTCGTTTAAGAAAATCTATTAACGCTTTTGCGGTTTTTACAGTGATTGGATCATCAGTTTTAACGATGGATTTTATGATTTTCTCAGTTCCGGCAATATCATCAATGAAATCACCTTTAAGTGTTACTGTTATTTCCGGTTCAAACGGAAATGTGCAGAATTTTCTATCAGTGACAGCGTTATCAATATAGATTTTTCTGATGAGTTTCGCAAAATTTTCATCTGGTTGAATACTGTATATTGGAACATATACTTGTCCCGGACCTATTGAAATATGCTTCTGGGTGTATTCACATGGATACCAGAAGTGACAAACTTCAAGAAAACCAGGAATCTGTTCCGATACGCATACACCTATTCCCTGATGATTTACATTAGCCGGAAGAAAAACATAGCGTTCATCAAGCATGTTTGGCTCAAATGCATATTTATCATCAGCAAAATATGTTTCAATGAACTCAAACTTCGCAGTTAAAAACTGCGAGTGCATCTTGAAAATTCAATAGATAGAGACAAAAAAATATAGTATGTAGTCTCC
>JBGUVZ010000046.1:0-5839 GCA_045220685.1 Oscillospiraceae bacterium
GTCCCATACCGTAAACAAGTCCGCTTCTGTCGTTTGTTTCCTTGTTGATAGTCTTTCTGATGTAGCTTGCTACTTCAGCGTCGTCGCCCCAGTTTGAGATGTTTGACTTGAAGTCGTTCATCATCTGGGCAACCTTTATGTTTGCACCGCCGTGCTTAGGTCCCTTGAGTGAACCGATAGCTGCAGCGTATGCTGAATATGCGTCAGTGCCTGATGAAGTGAGCACACGGCATGTGAATGTGGAGTTGTTACCGCCGCCGTGTTCTGCGTGGAGCATGAGAGCCACGTCAAGAAGATGTGCTTCCTCAGGTGTGTATTCCCTGTCACGTCTTAAAAGTGAAAGAATAGTCTGTGCTATTCCCTCCTCAGGACGACATGGATGTATGATCATACTCTTGTTGTAGTAGTGTCTCTGCTGTACCTGGTAAGCGAAGCTCATGATTACCGGAAGCTTGGCTATAAGGTTTACAGCCTTCTGCATCTCGCCTTCAAGACTGAGATCCTCACCGTTGTTGTCATATGAATAAAGAGCAAGAACTGAACGCGACATCTTATTCATGATGTTTCTGGAAGGCGCCTTAAGGATCATGTCTTCAGCAAAATTGTCCGGGAGCTCACGTGAGTGACCGAGATAGTCGTTGAACTGGTTGAGTTCCTCCTTTGTCGGAAGTGATCCGAAAAGAAGAAGATAAGCAACTTCTTCATAGCCGTAGCGGCCTTCCTTTTCAACGTTGGTCACAAGGTCGTTTATATCGTAGCCTCTGTAGATAAGCTCACCCTTTGTAGGTTCACGTTCACCTTCGTTCATAACATAACCGTGAACGTTGCATATTTTTGTAATTCCTGCAGTAACACCTGAACCGTCAGGCTTTCTTAAGCCGCGCATTACATTGAACTTTTCATAAAGAGACGGATCAACTACAGAATAATCCTTTAATTTATCACATAAATTCTGAGTGGAACCAAATTTCTTTTTATCCATTAATAACATCCTCTCTGTTATCCGTCTGAACTGCGGATAATAACCATAGCGAACGAAAAAATCCTTTTGCCTTCACTATATATTTACTATATAATTGTACACTATCCGGAGCTTAAATGTCAATCTCATTTATGTCCGACACTTACATTATTTTATCATACAAAACTGTATGAAATCATCAAATACAAATCAAAAGTTGTATCAACAATTTTTGGTCAGTACCGCAACATTTGACGTATGTAATTGTTTAAAACGACATATTTGTAAATTGCTCATTCATTTTCTCCACTAATTCATCAGAAAATGAGTTGATTTGCACAATACAATTATGATATAATTACAATCGCAGAAATATAGAAAACGCATAAAAAATACACACACTTAAAAAAGAGAGAGAAAAATATAAATATTCATTTTCATTAAAAAAAATATTTTATGCTAACGGACCAATTCAAAACACGGGAGGATTGTTATGCAAACATTCAAAAAAACCTGTGCCACGCTCGCAGCAGTGGCGCTGACGGGAAGTACACTCGCCGCTTTCCCGTCTTCGGACACACAGCAGATATCTGCTGATGCAGTCATCGTTTCAAACAGTTTTGACATCGGCTACGAAGGCTGGTGCAACATGGGCGACATGACTGAACTCACAGCCGACGAATTTAACCCTCACAACGGCGCACGAAGCATGCTCGTTTCAAACCGTCTCTCGCCGGAAGACGGTGTAAGCTCATTAAAGGGTCTTTACCTCATGGGCGGTCAGAAGTATGACTACAAAGTTTTTGTAAAACATGAAAGCAGAGAAAGCGAAAACTTTAAGATCACACTCGACTACATGCTCGAAGACGAAACATGGGAAACTGCTACCCTCGACGAAAAGGCAGTTTTATCAGGTGAATGGACAGAGATCGGCGGAAGCTTCACAGCTCCTGAAGGTGCTTCAGAATTCATTGTAAAGATCGTGACTGACAGCACCTGTGACTTTAACTTTGACGATTTCACAATTACCGGAAAGAAGTACACAGACAATAAAGTATCTGCTGCAGAGGCAGGACTTAAACTTGCTTTCGGAAAGTACTTCCGTGTAGGTAACATCTTCAACGGTACAACAGTAAGAAACAATGCGCTTCAGGGACTTGCACTCACAAACTACAACAGTATCGAGTGCGAAAACGAAACAAAGCCTGACGCTACACTTGTAAAGAACGGAAGCACAGACACCAACATAAAGGTATCACTTAACAGCTGTGCAAGTATTTTCGACTTCTGTGAAAAGAACGGCATCGGTGTAAGAGGTCATACCCTTGTATGGCACAGCCAGACACCACAGTGGTTCTTCAAGGAAGGATTCAATGACGGCGGCGCATGGGTAAACTCATCCACAATGGACAAGCGTATGGAAAGCTACATCAAAAACATGTTCACAACTATCCAGGCGCAGTACCCGAGCCTCGATCTTTATGCATACGACGTATGTAACGAATGCGTATCTGATGATTCAAACCGTACAAAGAACAACGGCGGTGCAAGAACACCTGGTTACAACAACGGTAATTCACCTTGGGTACAGGTTTACGGAAGCAACGCATTCATCGAAAAAGCGTTCACATATGCAAGACAGTATGCTCCTGCATCATGCAAACTCTACTACAATGACTATAACGAATACTGGGATCACAAGCGTGACTGCATCTACAGCACATGTAAGAGCCTCTTCGACAAGGGCGTTCTTGACGGCGTAGGCATGCAGAGCCATATCAACGCAGACCAGAGCGGTTTCTCAGGCACACAGGCTTATGTAACAGCTATGAAGAAGTATCTTTCTATCGGCTGTGACGTACAGATTACAGAGCTTGATATCAGCGTTGAAAACGGCAAGTATTCATATACACAGCAGGCTAACAAATACTGTGACGTATTCAAGGCTGCTATGGACTGCAACTCAAGCGGTCAGTACAAGGGACAGGTAACCGCAGTATGCGTATGGGGCCCTAACGACGCCAACTCATGGCTCAGTGCCGGTTCAAACGGTCTTCTCTTCGACGGTCAGAACAAGCCTAAGGAAGCTTACAACGCTCTCATGAAGCTTGTACCTGAATCAGACTGGCAGGAATATGCAGGTTCACAGCCTGTACCGGAACCTGAACTTGATGCTGACGGATACTGGTTCCACGACACATTTGAAAGCGGAACAAACAGCTGGACCGGACGCGGCGGCGCAACAGTTGAACAGAGCAAATCTTCAAGCTACCAGGGTTCAGGCGCTCTTGCAATATCAGGCCGTACCGACACATGGAACGGTGGTCAGAAATCTCTCAATTCAAGAATATTCAAGGCTGGTGAGGAATACTCATTCAGCGCATGCTTTACAAATACAACAGGTGCTGACGCAGTTGAATTCAAACTCACACTCCAGTATGACGCCGGCGGCGAGACTCAGTACGACAAGATCGCTCAGGCTTCAGCCAACAAGGGTGAATATGTTCAGCTCGCCAACCCGAACTACAAGATCCCTGCAGGCGCTTCTGGTCTCACACTTATCGTAGAGACAACAGAAGAAACATGTGACTTCTTCGTTGACGAAGTTATCACAGCTCCGGCAGGAACAACGATAAACGGACCTAAGTCAACAGTAAAGACTCCTACAAAGATGAAGGGTGATGTTGACTTCGACAGCAGAATTTCCGTTGCTGACCTTGTCGCGCTCAAGGGCGGCATCCTTAACGGATTCTCAAACAAGACTGCTCAGTCAAACGGCGACGTTGACAACAGCAGTGAAACAAATGCTGAAGACGCAATGAATCTTCAGAAATATCTCCTCGGAACTATCACTGAGTTCCCGGACAACACTCCTCCGGAACCTCCGAAGGCAGAAATGCGTACAATTTCTGAATATACAAAAACTGTCAAGGTAACAGAGATCGAGCCTAACGACTCCAAGCAGGAAAAGGCAGGCGTTCAGTACGGTACAGTAAAGAGCGGCACATACCACTCAACAACATGTAACCGCGACAAGCCTTACAACATTCTCCTTCCTGCAGGTTACTCTGAAGACAAGCAGTATCCGGTACTCTATGTAATGCACGGTTACTGGGAAAACCAGGACAGAATGATCATCAAGGGCAACGGCACAATGTACACACGCCAGATCATCGGCAACGCTATCGCTTCAGGCGAAGCTGAGGACATGATCGTTGTATTTCCTTACATCTATTCAAGTGCTACACAGAAAGACTGTTCAGCAATGGACGATGCAAACAACAAGGCATACGACAACTTCATCAACGACCTCATCAAGGATCTCATGCCGCACATCGAAAAGACATACAGCGTAAAGACCGGCCGTGAGAACACAGCTATCACAGGCTTCTCAATGGGCGGACGTGAATCACTCCTCATCGGTATGCAGAGAGCTGACCTCTTCGGCTACATCGGCGCTATCTGCCCTGCTCCTGGTGTTACAGGTTCATTCAAGTGGGCAAGCGAAGAAGAAGCTCCTTCACTCGTATTCATTACAGCAGGAAGCAACGATACAGTTGTTTACGACAACCCGAAGACATATCACCAGAACTTCGAAAAGAACGGTGTTCCGCACATTTATCACTACGTAAACGGCGGTTACCACGGTGACAACAGTATCCACGCTCACATCTACAACTTCGTAAGATACGTATTCAAGGCATAAATATAATTCACATAAACCATTCATCCCCCGTCCGGTAAGAGACTACCGGCGGGGGACGAATTTTTTGCGTTAAAAATATCCCTCACCGGTTTTCACACCAGCGAGGGATAAATATTACTATTCAATTAATTATTTTGAAAGTATCTTCTTCAGTTCAAGGAAGTCTGCAGAATCAGTCTTTCCGTCGCCGTTAAGGTCAACGGATGTTGTCTTTGCTGCGCCTGGATCTATTATTATTTTCATTATATTCACCAGATCCAGAGCATTAACTGCACCATTACCATCAATGTCATACACTTCTGTTTCAGTCGGCTGTTCTGTCGGTACCGGACTCTCCGGTGTTGTTTCAGTAGGCTGCACAGTCGGCACCGAACTCTCCGGTGTTGTTTCAGTAGGCTGCACAGTCGGTTCCGGACTTTCCGGTGTTATTTCGGTTGGTTGAATCGTCGGCACCGAACTTTCCGGTGTTGTTTCGGTTGGCTGAACTGTCGGTTCCGGACTTGCTGGTGCTGTTTCTGTCGGCTGTACTGTTGGTACAGGAGTTGTCTGAGCAGAGATATTTATTTTGAATTCTGTTTCGATTCCGTATGATTTGATCTCGGTGTATTCAGTTACCACATTATCAGCACTGCAGCTTGAAAGTTCTTCGGCACTGAATTTGATTTTTGTGTCGCCATTTTTGACCGGAGTGAAATCAAGCGTCATAAGGACGAGATCATCTTCAACAGTTACCGGCTCTGTACCCGCTATTGCTATCGCCAGTTTTCCCGGTTCTGTTTCATTTACTTCCACAAGATAATTCTTAAACTTCTCACCTGCAGCAGATCCGCTGTACTTCAGTATTTCCGGATCGTATTCAAAATGGAAAACACCGTTTGTTACACTGCCTTCGCTAAAGAGTTTCAAGCCGACAGCTATATTGCCGTTCTCATCTGTTTCTGTGTACTCAGAATTAAATTCTGTGCCCAGAGTAGGCGTGATCTGACTTGCGGAAAGTAAAGCAGTATCAAGACTTATCGTCTCTCCGGCCTCATTCTCAGTTTCAAATTCATCTACCATGCTTCCGGAAATAAGCTTGTCTTCATAACCGGTTTCGAATTCACATTCGATCTCCAAAAGTGTTCCGGAAAGTTCCACCGGTTCAGCAGACATGAACCCAACGACGATCTTGC
>JBGUVZ010000047.1:0-2429 GCA_045220685.1 Oscillospiraceae bacterium
AATATCATTCTTTTCATCGACGAGGTACACAGCCTTGTTGGTACAGGTGATTCCGAAGGTTCGATGAACGCAGCCAACATCCTCAAGCCTGCTCTTTCAAGAGGCGAGGTACAGGTTATCGGTGCTACTACCTTTGCTGAATACAGAAAATACATCGAAAAGGACAGTGCTCTTGAAAGACGTTTCCAGCCGGTCACTGTTGATGAGCCGACTGTTGACGAGACATTTGAGATACTCAAGGGTATCAGGGGACATTATGAGGAATTCCACCGCGTAAGAATAAGCGATGAACTCCTCAGGGAATGTGCTGTTCTTTCAGAACGCTACATAAACGACCGTTTCCTTCCTGACAAGGCCATCGACCTTCTCGATGAAGGATGCGCACTTGCAGCTATCGAAAGCAAGGAACTTGCTGAATACGACAGAAAGTCTGCCGAACTCGATGAACTGGTTGAAAAAGCCGGCGAAATGGAAGAAGAGGATGAAGTCGATTTTGAAAAGCTCGCGACCATAAAGGCTGACATACTCAGAGCCGAGGAAGAGCTTGAATACGCATCAAAGAAGAAGGAAAACGCAAGAGTTTCCGAAGAGAATATAGCAAGAGTCATCGAACTCTGGACAGGTATTCCTGCAAATAAGGTTGTAGGCCCTGAACTTCAGAAGATTGCTCATATCGAAGATGCACTCAAGAAGAGAGTTATCGGTCAGGACGAGGCAGTTTCAACACTTGCCAAGGCTATCAGAAGAAAGAGAGTACAGCTTTCAAAGAGACGCAGACCGGCTTCATTTATCTTTGTCGGACCAACAGGCGTCGGCAAGACTGAACTTGTAAAGGTGCTCGCTTCCGAGATGTTTGATTCAACAGAACCGCTTATCAGATTCGACATGACGGAATTCATGGAGAAGCATGCGGTATCAAAGCTCATCGGTTCTCCTCCGGGATATGTAGGATATGATGAAGCAGGTCAGCTTACTGAAAAGGTAAGAAGACAGCCGTATTCGGTTATCCTTTTTGATGAAATAGAAAAGGCTCATCCGGACGTTATGAACATCCTTCTTCAGATCCTTGACGAAGGAAAGATCAACGATTCACAGGGCAGAAACATAAACTTTGAAAACACGATAGTTGTAATGACTTCAAACGCAGGTTCTGCAGACAAGTCAACAGGTGTCGGCTTCAACAAGACAGTTGAGGACATTTCAAAGGAAAGAGCAATGAAGGGCCTCCGTGAATTCCTCAGACCTGAATTCCTCAGCCGAATCGATGAAGTTATCACATTCTCGCCACTCGAAAAGGATTCCTATGCAAAGATCGCAGGTCTTATGCTTGACGAAATGAAGGAAGCTATCGCAGAAAAGGATATCGAACTCAAGTACGACGAAACAGTTCTTGAAGTTATAGCTGAAAAGTCCTACGACAGAAAATCCGGTGCCCGCGACATCCGCAGAGTTATCCGCGACAGCGTGGAAGACAAGGTAGCTGCTGCCATCATCGACAATCCGGAAAGCGTGATCACAGCCCTCGTCGTTACAGCCGACAAGGAAAAGAAGGAGATCACAGTTTCCATCGAATCAGCTGACGGTGGTCTTTCAGATAAGAAAGAAGGCGCTTCAGGGATTGATTTAAGCAAATAAAAATAATTTTTTAATTCAAACGGGTGTCTCTTACCGAGGCATCCGTTTTTTACGCTGTTAAGGCGTTCCGTTTGAAATGGTGGCGCCTTCGGCGCAATTGAAAAATCTGCTCAGTCCTGAGCAGATTTGAATCGGTTTAATTAAACAAAGAAAAACACCGTATCAGTTTCCAGATCACGCTGGAAATGATACGGTGTTTTGTATTCAGAATGATTTCTGTTTAAGAAATCAAATGTTTATGAAAGTAAAACTTTTTTAAGTGCCATAAAATCGTTGATATCAAGCACTCCGTCAAAGTTGACATCGTAATTGAGATAATTCTCAGGAACATTTATAAGTGCTTTCATCAGGAGAACAAGGTCGGCAGTTGATACAGTACCGTCACCGTTTACGTCTTCCGGAATTGGTTCATTAGCTATTGGTGAACCGGTCGGAACTGGAGTTGGAGTAACAACGTTCGGAGTAGCAGTCGGAACTGGAGTCTGAGTAACAACTTCCGGAGTAACAGTCGGAACTGGAGTTGGAGTAACAGCTTCCGGAGTAGCAGTAGGTACAGGAGCCTGAGTAACGACTTCCGGAGTAGCAGTCGGAACCGGAGTCTGAGTAACAGTTTCCGGAGTTGCGGTCGGAGCAGGTTTTGAAGTTATGGCAACAGGAACCGGAGATGGTGACGGTGAAGGGGATGGTGATGGCTCTGGAGACGGTGAAGGATGCGGAGCAGAATCCGGCCATTCGCCTTCAAGTGCTACGAACGGGAGATTATTTTCAGCGGCACGGGTTTCGGCAGTTGAACC
>JBGUVZ010000048.1:0-2565 GCA_045220685.1 Oscillospiraceae bacterium
AAATTTTGAACTCTTTCCATGGAGAATATCTGAGGAATACCTTGCCTATGACATCCTCTTCCGGAACAAATCCTACAACAGCACCACGGCTGTCCTCTGAGATACCGCGGTTGTCACCCATTACAAAAACGTATCCTTCCGGAACTGTTACCGGATATTCGTGTACGTTTCTCGGAGGAGTGAGTGTGTTTACGTAGTGGCTTGCAGTAAGTGTGCTGCCTTCTTCGTATACCTGTTCGTCAAGCTGCTTGCCGTCAACGTATACGATTCCGTCTCTTATGTCAACGGTCTGTCCGCCTGTGGCAACAACTCTTTTTACTATAAGATCAAGCTGATCGTTATGTACGATAACAATATCATTGTCTTCCGGTGTGTAGATCTTGCTGTAAAGCAGCTTCTGACCGTCTTCAAGTGTCGGCACCATTGATATGCCGTCAACTATGGCCTGATCAAAAAGAAAAGCCTTTGCAAGATAGAAGATAAGCATGAAAATGCAGAGTGTTTCAGCAATGTCGCATACATCGTTTATAAATGTTTTAAATGTATACGGTGCTTTTTCCTTGCTCTTTTCGTCTTTCTTCTCTTCCGGTGTTTCGTCTGCTGTCTGAAGGGCTGTATCTGTTTCAGTGACTTCAGTTTCTGTTGCAGTCTCTTCTGCCACTTCGGCAGTTTCCTTTATTTCTTCTGTTTCATTCATTTTTTTCACCATCTTTTCTCTGTAACTAAAGATCATAACACATATTTGTGTCGGATCTTATATTTCCCTGTCGAATCCGGTATTTAATGAACCGTTCCGAATTTACTGAGAGGTGAGATCCTGAAAATTACTTTTCCTACTATCTCCTCTTCAGGAACGAATCCGAGTTCAATGTGCTTGCTGTCCTTTGAACGATTTCTGTTGTCACCGAGGACAAATACACATCCCTGCGGTACTGTGACCGGATAGGATTCGAAGGCACCCATGTCATATGTTGTAAGGGTGTTTACAAAATGATCTGCCTTGAGTTCCGGTTTTTCACCGTTTTCTCCGACTATATAAAGCTGCTCGTCAAGGGGTTCGCCGTCAACGGATACAATACCTTTTTCAAAGTCAATATCCACCGACTGACCCTCAAGAGCAACGACTCTTTTTACTATAAGCTTGTCAAGTTTGCTGCTGTCAACGATTATTATATCATTCTGTTCAGGTGTATAGAAAAGCGGTGAAATAACGACCCTGTCCTTTTCGACAAGAGTAGGTTCCATCGACGGACCTGAAACATCTGAAAGTCTGAAAAGATATGTAAAAACAAGAAGAACAACAAAAACCGACAGCAGAATAGATTCAACTATTTCAGTGACGTCATCCAGAATGGATGTATTTTCAGCCTTTACGGCATTCTCTTCTTTCATTTTTCATCATCTCCATAGGATGAGTTTACGCACTTAAAAGCTATTAATAGCAAAAAAGGGACTTGAACCGTCCCTTTTAACTACTATCAATAGATAAACCGAAGCGGCAGATTGATTATCTGATTGCTTCCTTAACCTTAGCTGCCTTACCAACTCTGTTACGGAGATAGTAGAGCTTAGCTCTGCGTACTTTACCCTTTCTAACGATCTCAACCTTGTCTACAACAGGTGCGTGGAGAGGGAAAACTCTTTCGATTCCGCAGCCGTGAGCTACACGTCTTACAGTGAATGTTTCACTGATACCGCCGTTCTTCTTAGCAATTACTGTGCCTTCGAAGATCTGGATACGGTACTTGTCGCCTTCTTTGATTCTTACGTGAACCTTAACAGTATCACCAACTGAGAATTCAGGAGCGTTTGCCTTAAGGCTGTCCTTGCTGATTAATTCGAGTGCGTTCATTTAAAATTCCTCCTAAAATTTCTGAACATTCTTACGCAGCAGGCTATTCTTCTGCGCAGCGGACTATTCGTTTTAATGTCATAAAATGGCATTAACTCTCGTCGACTAGGCCGACGGACTTTAAATGCTATATAATCATACCACATTTACGCGCTCAAATCAAGTGTTTGAGCGAAAAAACTTTATACAAATAACATCGCCGGATGTACTCTGTTCTTGTTAAGAGTTACATCCGGCGTGTCAGATCAGATTATCCCGTATTCGATCTTTAATTTAAGAATACGCATAACGCTTTCGTTTATGCGATCTTCTGTAAGTTTATTTTTGTTTACTGCGTCGGTAATGCCGTTTGCTGCTTTTTCGAGATCGTCCGGCATGAGGATGATGTCGCAGCCGGCTTCGAGAGCCATTACTGCGGCTTCGTCAGGTGAATAGCGGTCTGTGATGGCTTCCATCTGGAGGGAGTCAGTTATAATGAGGCCGTTAAAGCCAAGCTTTTCGCGCAGAAGTCCTGTTATTAAATCCTTTGACAGTGATGCAGGAACATCGTTGTTCGTAACCGCAGGAACTGCAATGTGACCGGCCATTACCAGCGGTGCTCCGGCAGCGATACCCGCTCTGAACGGAGCGAGCTCGCAGCTTTCAAGTTCATCAAGATTCTTTTGGATTTCGGCAAATTCCTTGTGGCTGTCGGTATCAGTATCACCGTGGCC
>JBGUVZ010000049.1:0-2114 GCA_045220685.1 Oscillospiraceae bacterium
GATAGTATCAGGCATCGCGATGCCTGATACCTTTCACATATGCTGAAAAGGCGGAAATCTCTTTATCGGAGACTTCCGCCTTTGAACTGTTAAGTTTTATGCTGCTTAATAATTGCTACGAGACTTTTGTTTCAGCGCACAAACCAGCTGCACACGATGTGCGGCTGGTTTTTCTATTGTGCCGCAGGCACCACCATTTCATTACTGTTCCGACCGCAGGATCGAATGATACATTCTGCTTTTGTATTTTCTGTTTATGCCGGATCCGGTATGTACTCAGGTTCTTTTTCCGGTTTGAAACCTTCGCCGTAGTTAAGTCCGTAACCCCTTTCAAGCCAGCACTCGTCTGTACCGATCTGAGCTGTTGAAGCGTACCACGGAGACGGAAGTTTTCCGGTGAAATCGGAACAGCCGCAGAGTACATCTGAAATACCCTTACCTTCAGTACCCGGAAGATAGCACATTACCATAGCGTCCCATGCATCATAGATCTGTGGATTTACAATGACCTGTCTGCCGGCAATGATACAGGTAACAGTTGGCTTGCCAAGTAACTTTGCTTCTTTCCTTGCCTCTTTATTTCCCGGAAGAGCCAGCTTTCCGAAAAGTCCCATATCTTCTGTATCACCATTCCACTCAGCGTATGTCTGCTCACCAAGGCAAAGCAGCACAACATCGGCTTTGTCTGCCTGCTCCGGATCAGTTATGACCTCAATGCCATAGTCCCCGGAATATCTTTCAAAAGCCTCAAGAATAGTCGTTAAACCAGGAACATCCCCCTCAGGACCGTTCCATTCCATGGTCCATCCGCCGCACTGTGCCGCACCGTTGTCTGCTGCCGGACCTGTTATATAGACTTTGGTGCCTTTTTTAAGCGGAAGAACATCATTCTCATTCTTAATAAGCACAAGGCTTTCCTCAACGAGTTTTTCGGCTACTTTGCGATATTCGACCGAACCTGTTTTCGTCTGTTTGGTATCAAGATCCTTCATCATAGGATCATCAAACAGTCCTTCCTCTTTCTTTACCTTAATTATACGTGTAACAGCATCATTGACACGTTCTTCAGTAATTTCACCTTTTTTCACTGCGTCAGCAATGATATCCTTTGCTTCGTCATATTTGTCAGGCTCCATGAGCATATCGATACCTGCGTTTATACTCTTTATCACCTGTTCCCTGTAGGAAGAACCTGTGATATGCTGTATCGATTCCCAGTCACTGACGATAAAGCCTTCAAACCCCATTTCGTCCTTCAGCTTCATGATGTACTCTTTATTTTCGTGCATCTTTACACCGTTCAGAGAGGAATGGCTTATCATAATGGTCTGGACACCTGCGTCGATCTGAGCCTGATAAACTTTCAAAAGTTCGTTTATTTCATCTTCTGAAAGCCGGGCATCACCACGGTCCATAAGCATATAAACATCACCCGGCTCACCTGTTTTATATGCGACATTGCCTTCGGCGAAGAAATGTTTGGTACATGCAACGAGTCCTCCGTCGATAAGTCCTCTTGTGTAGGCAGTACTGAGCTTTGTTATGGTTTCAAGATCAGAACCGTAGGACTCATATGTACGTCCCCAACGCGGATCAGCGGACTGAGCAACGCACGGTGAGAAGTTCCACAGCATGTGACAGAGCTTAGCCTCCTCCGCTGTTATCAAACCCACCTGATAGGCAAGTTCTTCATCATTAGCTGCGCCCTGACCGATATTGTGAGGAAAATATACCGCGTTTCTGCAGCAGTTTACACCGTGAACATCGTCCTGACCGTAGATATATGGTATGCCGGTCTCAGAATTTATGGCTGCCTGCTGGAAACTGTCAACTACACTTACCCATTCATCAGAATCTATACATCCGAACGTAGAAAGAATACTGCCGTAGTCGTTTGTTTCCATATCGGCCTCAGCGATATTATAGATAGCAGGCTGAACCATCTGTGCGGCTTTCTGTTCCAGTGTAAGAGTCGAAACGATCTGTTCCGGTGTCATCGACGCATACTGCTGATATTTCGGAACATCGGATCTTAATTCGGCGGCCTCATAGTTTCCTCCGTCTGAAGCTGTCAGCGAAGACTGAGACAGATCCGGAACATTCCGTGAGCACGA
>JBGUVZ010000050.1:0-3939 GCA_045220685.1 Oscillospiraceae bacterium
CGTACTTTATCTGACCCTTTATAATGTACTGGTCATCAGTCTCTTCAAGAGCCAGTTCATGGAAATGGGTGCTTCCGAGATAGGATCTTCTTTTACCGCTTCCTGTCGACTTATGCCATACACCCGGTTCGTCGGAACTCTTTGAATATACTGTAGTATATCCGTCTTTATAAATGCTGTAGTACTCAGCAGAATAAGTTTCATCATCCACTGACGATGAGATTGTACCACCTGTATATGAAGTTTCATCGTATTCCTTGTAGCTGTAGTTGCTGTAAACCGAATAGTCCAGTGTCTCACCGTCCAGTTCTGCAGTCATATTGGCGGTCTCGGAGATCGTACCGAATGTAATGTCGTACTGATGAGCAAAATAGTCAACGCCGTCAATAAGGCTTTCTGCCGTTATCTCTTCTTCTGCAGGTTCAGTAACTGCTTCCTCAGCTACAGTTGTTTCTTCCGTCTCTTCCGTTGTTACTACTTCCGTTGTTGTTTCTACGAAAATATCAGTAGCTGCCTCGCTGACTGGTGGTGTGGGAACTCCATTTCCCAGATATGATCTGGCGTCAATATTGCTGCTTTCTTCGGATTTACTGAACGAACAGGAAGTGGATGCAGCACAGATAACTGCTGCGACAAATGCGATCAAAGCTTTTCTTTTCATATATTTATATAAATTCCTTTCATACTTTTCAAAACAGAAATCCGGCTCCGCCGGATTTCTGAAAGAGGGTTTGCATGGTTTCGCCCCGTACCCCATACTGATCTCAGTGATCCGTTAGTTTGCACTTATCTTCATTCTTTTTACGATCACACAGGACAGAACTGAGAAAATAACAATTACAAACTGAGCGATGCGAAGAATGTTGTTTTCAAATGAGAAAAACTCCATTGTGCTTATTTTCACAACTGAGAAAATGGCAACCGCAGCCTGCACAAACCATACTCCGAAAAAGGCAAGCCATTTGAGCGGATGGCCGTGAGCAAAGGCTTTGAATGACGCATTTACAAGAAATGCAGTAAATGCTATCAGAAGATAGAGAATAAGTCCGGCAATGGCAGGCATGAAGTACACGAGTGACTGTGCTCCGGTCTCACCGATAACAATAGACGACGGCTTGGCCATTGACTTGAGAATAAGGCTGAAAATAAACTCTGCTGCAATAAACGCAAGAGATGCTATACATGACTTTTTTATTTCTTTTTTCATAACCGCCGCTCCTTACTGAATAATATCTGAAAGATCCTCAGGTATAACGTCATAGTCAATAATGTCCGTATTGATGTTATCGAAGATATTCTGAGTCTTTTCCTTTATGCTGTCAGTATCGATCTTCAGTTTTCCGGTATCAAAGGTAAACATAAGCCAGTTCTTCAGTGTGCCCCAGAATTTTTCAAAGGCATTAAGTCCTGAGCTTACTCTGTCCTTAACATCGCCGATATTGATCTCGGTATTGAAAGTAATATTGAATCCGTCTGAGATACGGTCAGTAAGTGAAGCAAGCTTGTCTTCAAACTTTCCCTTGTAATTCAGTTTCGAGAAAGATTTGAGATAGTCAAGCAGCTTGTCGTATGTTTGCTGTTCAAGCTCTATCTTGTATTCTTCGAGATATTTATCAAGAAGTTCCTTTGCGGAATCCTCAGTAAGATTACCGTTTAAAGCCTCTGCCTTAAGATCGTTAAGGAATTTGAAGATGTACTCCTCAGTCATGGTCTGGTCTTCGGAATCGCCGCCTATCTGCTGTTCCTTAAGATTTTCAGCAACTTCATTGATAATATCGCTTGTAACGATAAGTTCCTTTGTAGCAGTTTCCTTCTTTTCCTCATCAAGCTTTTCGCCGGATGACTTTTCGTAGGATGTAAGAATACCGGTAAGCGCACCTGTACCGGAAACCTTGAAAGGAGCAGTTGCAAGCACCTGACAGTTCTCAACTCCGGCAGTAAGCAAAGCGTTTGCGATCATATTCTCGTCGACGTAAGTAAGGTTAGCAGTCTTAACTATAAGTCCGCCCGACTGCATCGGCATGATATAGGAACATGAAAGTGTTCTTGTACCAATAATATCGTCAGAAACCAGTCCCTCAAGATACTGTCTTTCCTGCTGGTTGTTGATCTCGAAGACCATAGTGTCCGAAGGATCGGCACCGAAAAATTCGAAGATCTTTTCCTTCTGGGCATCAGTAAGATCGGCTCCGAGAGTGATGACCGGGACCGCATCGGCGTATGATGTAAAAGTGAAAGCACCGGCTGTAAGTGACATTGCCAAAGCCGATGCGATAATTTTAGAAGTTATTCTTTTCATACAGTTCCCCTCCAGTTAGATTTTTCAGCTCCCCACGAAACTGAAACTAGATTAAAATATGTATAAATCAATTATATTAGATTTGACCATTTTTGTCAATTAAGAAGCCTGAATTTCTTATATAAGCACTGATTATAACATTATAAAATACGGACTGTCGGTTAAATTATTCCGACAGTCCGTATTTTATTACTTAATAAGTTTTAGTTTAAATTAATTATCCACTGTTAAACCATGTAGAACTATTACTTCCCCAAAAAGATTTGCTGTTCTCAGTCCATCTTTACCAGTTGTGACAATCCGCCGTTGCCGAGAGTGATTGTGAGCGGTTGTGTTTCACGGTAGTAACCGCCAAACTGATGCTCATTGTCAATATAGAAATCTACAGTAATAAACTGAGTATCCCATATTTCTTCTGTGCCTATTTTTACTGTTCCGCTTGTAATATTATACTCCTTGTCATGATATGCATATGTTCCGTCTGCATTGATATAAACCGTACCGTTATTCCTGAATGCATCATTTATGCCGTCTCGTATTTCATATATCCAGCTTCCTGCCAGTTTGTTCATATCTAACCCCGATACTTCATCGTTTGTATCAAAATTCCCTAACGGGTATTCTCCGCGTACAAAGCAGTTGCCATTGTCATTCAGCTCTATCGTATCAGTAAAAGCATCATAGTAACCCGAATGTTTTACCTCTTCGCCGTCTAAGAATTTTACGTAAACTGCATCTGAGTGCTCTTTTACCCAGATATCGACCGTACCTGTAGTAACATTGCCATCGACATCGGTATATGTGTAAAAACTGTTTTCTTCTATGTTTAAATGACCGATGTAATCATTTGAATATGTGTGATCTTTTGCGGTCCACTTGCCCACAAGACCATAAGCAGATACTCCGGTTGTTATGAATTCCTTTGGATTTCCGGTTTCAGCCTCAGAAGTAACTATTGATGTAGTTGTTTCCGTTCCATTTGTTGTTACTTCGCTCTTATCTGTAGAAGCTGCTGTTATGCCGTTATTATCTGACGATACAGATGTTGTAACACCTTCATCAGTTATTACTGTATCTGCAGGTGGTAAACTGATATCGTAAGGATCAGTTGTACGGTTTTTGAATATTGTTACTCCGGCAGCAAGTCCCACAATAATTATCAGAGATGCGGCTGTACATAGCGGAGCGAGCCATACCGGTCTTTTGATGTGTTCTACCTTTACAACTACGTCGTTTGAATTTGTTTCTATATTATCTTTCTTTGTTCCGTCAGAACTGTTCTTTTTCATATTGTATTTACTTTCACTCATGGAAAGAATCTTTTCAAGCTGCTCGTCCGAAATTTCAGGACATTTATCTGTTATTCTGTTCATCGCATCACTGTCCGCATTTTCAAGGATATCAAATATATTTTTATCTTTCATTGCTTCTCCTCCTTATATAGTAATACCAACTTCAACAAGCTTTGTCCGAAGCCTGTCCATAGCCCTTGCGCATCTTGCCCTTACTGCAACAGCCGTCATTGACACGCTCTGAGCTATTTCCTTTGAAGTACAGTTATAATAGAATTTCTGGATTATTATAGTAGAATCCGGCTCACCCAGTTCATCTATTTTATCAAGGAGCACACGACGGAGCTC
>JBGUVZ010000051.1:0-2047 GCA_045220685.1 Oscillospiraceae bacterium
CGTAAATGTACCTGAAGGTACTGAGCCTAAGGGATGCAGTGCGACTGTGAAAATACCCGGACTTGGATATGGTACGGAATCAAATGATAAGGACGAAGATCATGTTACTCTGACACAGGGTGAAAATTTTATTTATGAGTTTACTCCTGAATCAGAAGGTGATTTCATTTTTACATGCTGGATGGGATCGGGATGCCACTCCAATTATCTTCATGTAACTGCAGATGGTACTTACTCTGCATCTGCACCGGAAGATCCGACAGATATACGTGCTGAATGGAACGGAAACGAAGTGAATGTAAGCTTTACGGAATCTTCCGTTCCTGACGGAGCAAAGATAACAGGTTATAAGGTTATAGCAACCGATGCAGATGGAAAGCGTGTAAAGGGAACAGGTACATCAAGTCCTGTAACTCTTAAAAATCTTGACTCAAGCAAAGATTATACAGTAAAGATCACAGCTCTTGCTACATCTGGTTCGAGTGCCGGTGAAAACAGTATAGTTCTTCTGGCAGATAAATCATATGCGGCTGAACCGCTGGCAGAAACTCAGTATGCAACTGAAGCAGTTCAGACTGAAGCTGCTGTAAATACAAATCATGTAACTGAAACACAGGCGTTACAGACAACACAGAATGCTGAAATCACCTCAACTACAGCTGTTTCAGATACTACATCTGAATTAACAACTGGTTCACAGCCAGTGACAAGTATTTCAGAATCACCTGTTACCTCAGAAACGAGTGCTTCATCTACACCGGTGACAACTGTCGCATCTTCGGCAGTTTCAAATATCAGTCAGACTCCAAAAACAGGCGGAAGTAAATCCGGTCCGCTGGCACTTCTGACAGCAGTACTTTTAGGTTCTGCGGGAACTGTGTATTTTACTGGCAGAAAGAAAAAATAATAATTTATTTAACAGGTTCAATCATTTTGCTTTGGTTGAACCTGTTTTTTATGTATTGTCGGGATGATGGATCAGGTTAATATCCATGTAACTGATGATCCAGCAATAGTGCAGCGGATGTCGGAATATTGTCTTCCTCGGTTGATAATCCACATTGATTATGCTATACTTATCTTAGTAAGCCAGTCATATAACTAGTGCAAAATGAAAGGACAGATTCTGCAATGAAAAAGAACAAAGATAAATTCCGTGGTTGTCTTATCGGCGGAGCGGCTGGGGATGCTCTGGGTTATGCAGTTGAATTCTGCAGATATTCTGAGATTATTTCTAAATACGGACAGGATGGCATTACTGAGTATATGCTTAAGAACGGTAAGGCTCTTATTTCGGATGATACGCAGATGACTCTTTTTACTGCGGCGGCTTTTCTGCAGGACAGTGCGGAAGAATTTCCGGAAGAGGCTGTTCGTAACTGCTATAAGGACTGGTATCTGACACAGACTATGCCTTTTGATGTTGTCAGTGAAAGCGTAAAAGGTAAGCCGAATCATTCTTTTCTTCTGCAGAACCGTGAACTTTTTAACAGAAGAGCACCGGGGTGTACTTGTATGAACGCCATAGGTGAAGGTGCTGTCGGAACTCCTGAGGATCCGATAAATGACAGCAAGGGATGCGGCGGAATAATGCGTGTTGCACCTATTGGGCTTTACTATACTGACAGTTCGGCTGATGTCAGTGATATCGCAGCATTCGGGGGATTAGCAGCTGCAATGACACACGGGCATGAACTCGGATATATTCCTTCCGCAGCGTTTACATATATCATTCATCAGCTTAGCAGAGGTGAAACTTCTGTAAAGAAAGCGGCTCTCGATTCACTCGATGTTGTTACTGATCTTTATCCGGAGGCAGAATATCTTGAATATTTCTGTTCGCTTATAAATGATGCTATTCGTCTTGCTGAATCCGGAGCGGATGATGCCGCAGCGCTTGATGAACTCGGCGAAGGATGGGTGGCAGAGGAAACTCTTGCAGTAGCGGTATACTGTTCCGTAAAATACCAGAACGATTTCGACAAGGCACTTACAGTTTCCGTTAATCATGATGGTGACAGCGATTCGACCGGAGCTGTGACCGGAA
>JBGUVZ010000052.1:0-3836 GCA_045220685.1 Oscillospiraceae bacterium
CAGAAGCGATGACGGTTCAGAAGTTGCACTTTCGCAGCAGGAAAAGGTTATAACTGCGTCGATTGCCGGATGCCCGGACGCGTACAAATATGTATGCGAGGATACTGACGGTGAAAAGAAATACGGTTATCGTCTGATGACTGACGAAGAGATGCAGAGCGCTCAGATACAGTTCAAGACATTTTCACTTCAGCTTACGGGTGAATGCAACAGTGAATGTGACTGGGATCCGGATGCGACATATGATTTTCCTTCAACATCGATAGTATGGAATGTCGGACTGGCAGCATCTGCTAAGCCGTATGTAAATGAAGGCAGCTACACAGTTGCGCTGGATTCAGAAATAAAGATTCCGTACAGCCTGGGCTTATACGACGATGCAGCAACAGGATTTACCTCTGCAGAACTGACCACACCATCCGGTGAGATACTGCAGATCTTAGGAACGACTGGCTTTATGGATTTTACTGATAACGAGATCATATTAAGCGAAGCTTTTTCAGAATATGCAAGAAGTTTTGGCGGCGGAACTCTGAAATTTGTATTTGACGATCCGGCGAATACATCCGCAAGCATCACACTTGATGACGGATGTGCACCGTATCTTGAAAAAACAGAGTTCACTATAACTTCAAAAACTCAGGAACTTTATGTACCGTTCAACTACGGAATCGGTCAAAAGTCCGCAAGGAACGTTGCTTCTGTAAAGTTCGGTAACAATGATTATTCTACCAAAGCATATCTTTCACTGAACGGAACAGGTTTCACGCTTAAAGCAACTGCCCTCAGAAGGATCATAGACAAAAAAGGCGGAACAGTAAGTGTAACATTCGATGATTCTGCTCACACACGCTGTAGTTTTGAAGTCAAAGTTAGTGACTGATGAAATCTTAAAATCGTAAATAAATCAGCGACCTGAAAAGGCACATCACCAATTCCGGTCGCTGTTTAAAAGTCTGTTTGCTTTACCACATTAACGTGATAAAATAGCCGCTCTTTTCAATCAAAACCCCAGCTTAGAATGAATATACTCATTCCTCTTGATCATAAAATCAACAATGGAAACGCTGTCGCCGCCGTAGGAGAACAGACCGCCGTTCATGCCGAAGTTGAAGCCGAAGCCGCCTCCGCCGCCCCACATTCCCATGCCGTTTCCGCGGCCGTTGCCGCCTCCGGACTGGAGACCGTTTGCGCTTTTGGCGATGTTCTTTTCATACTGGTCGTATGTGAAGAAGAAACGAGGATCAGCTTTTACGTGGTCGCTTATGAGTGAAGCGTGGCTCTTTACAGTCTTTTCAGGATCGCTGTAGTAGTTCACTATCTGCTTTACGTAGCCGTAGTACATCTCGCGGTAGGCAGGGACTGCGAGGAGATTTGTAAGCATTGGACGCTGTTTTGCATCTGCCTGATAGAGGCCGGTTGTGATATCGGACTCGGCTGCTGCGCCGTAATCCATGAAGTTTCCTACTGAAAGATTGTAGTCCCAGCCGACGTAGTACATTTTTCCTTCGTTGTACATCACGTAGTAGTTGTGAGCCATCTGGCCGTTGTAGCTGTCGTAGTTGCCCATTACGGCGTTTACGGCAAATCCCTTGAGCCAGCTTGGAACGTCTATTATATCTTCAATGAATTTGTAGTTGTCGGATGTTACCTTGTTGATGGCATCCTTCAGCTCTGCAATATGCTTAAGCTCATCGTCCTTGCCGAACTTTACCTCAAAGTTGTTGAGATTCATTGATGAACGGAAGGTGCAGTCGTATGAGTTGCCTACATCGGCAGCCTTGTAGAGAACAGCGTCATCCTCAGTTGCATAGCGTTCACCGAGAGTTGTTCCCGGCTGTTCGCAGAGGAGATAGAAGCTGTAGAGCTTTCCGTTAAGGTACATATCAGTGTAGCTTGTCTTCGGTGCCAGTCCGTCGAGATCGTACATGACATCGTAGCAGAGAATGTCACGCATGCATGAAGGATCGGAATAGAAGTTGTTCATGCATATCTCGGTAAGACCCTTGTAGTTTCCCGACTTGTTGTACTTGTCAAACTTGATGCGGAAGCTGTACTTGTCCTTGCCTGCCTGATAAACGAACATATTCGAGCTGTGACCCTTGGTGCGTATGCCTACGTTTTCGATGCGTTCGCCGTCGATCACAACGTCACACGGATAGTATTCTTCGTCCTGTGAGTGTTTGAGGAAGTTGTCCCAGTCGTTCATCTCCACTTCGATGCGGTGTACCGAGCTTCTGTCGAAAATATCAGAGTAGAGCAGTGAGGATTTGAAGGTGTTGTTCACGTCAGAGTAGGCGACCGTCTCGCCTGCCTTTATATCTGAAGATGATTTTACCTCGATGCCGCCTGCATATACGTTGTAAGTTGTTCCTGCTTTAAGATCAGGTGAGGATACAACTACGTATCTGTATTTTTTCAGAGTGTTCTTATCAAATACGGTTTTTCCGGTTCCGTCAGTAAGTGTGATCGGATTGTTCTTCGACCATTCCTTGGTAAGATCAAGTGCTATGCTTGCCTGGTCAGATGTGGTCAGATTCCTGCACTGGTCGTCAGTAGCTGTTGCAAGAACTGTTCCGCCTGAGATGGTCACTGTACCTTCGCTTCTTAAGCCTCTGTCGCCGCATGCTGTAACATCACCGCCTGAGATCACAAGTGTTGTCTCGGCCTGTACAGCGTCGTTTCCTGCCTTGACTGTCAGCGTGCCACCGTTTATTTCAACATTCTCCTTTGATGATTTGAGTCCGTCACCGGCGGAGTCGATTGTAAGTGTTCCGTCGTTAAGTGATACGGTTCCTTTGGCTTTTACCGCATCCGCCTTGTTTGTTCCGGTATTTTCAGAATCAGTTGTTATATTTATTGTACCTCCGTTGAATCTGATATCGTTGTTACAGAAGATACCAAGCTGCGATCCGGTGGTGATATCAAGTGTTCCTGTGGAATTTTTCGTGAATGTAATGTCATCCTTGGCGTAGATGACTGCACTTTCGTCTTCGGCGATGTCAGATGTGTTTGAAAGTGAGTTCGTTCCGGTGAAGGTGATCTTCGTTTTCTCTGCATTCTCCACCAGGATGCACGGTGTGCTGTCCGAATTCTTCATTGTAACGCCGTCAAACTTCAGTTCAACGTTTCCGGTGTCGATCTGCGGAACAGCTACAATTATCTCTGCGTCGGTTGTCATTGCGCCTGAGAATTCGTAGATACCGTTTGATGTGATGAATACTTTTGTTCCTTCCACAGATAATCTCACGCTGTCTTCGGCCTTTATGCTGCTTCCTTCAAAAGTGATCGCTACAGGATCAGGATCCGGGACGGGTATGCCGATGAGCGAGCCTTTGAGCAGGATATAGTCGACGATGTTGACTTTGTTGTCATCGTTCATGTCGACACTGCTCTTCTGGCTGTCCATCATTGCCTTTGAATTCAGCAGATGTCCGCATAATGCTGTGAGGTCGGCTGCCGTGATCACTTCGTTTCCGTCGGCATCACCCTTCAGCACGTCTGCTGATACAGTCAGGGCGAGGGAAGAACACAGTGAAACCGCAGTGAGGGCTGTTACGATTTTTCTGCCATATCTCTTCATAATGATTTCCGCCTTTCATAAAATGAAATAACCGTGAAATAAAAGTTTCTTATTAGGAAACTGCTCGTTCCTGAGATCCGGCTCTGCTCCGGACCTCTCTTGCTGATCAGTGGGTGGATCAGCATTTCTCTTCTGATACTATTATAGCAAACTGAAAAAATTCATATGTGTTTTTTCTTTGTCATCGATATGAAATTTGTATTATTTTGGCTTCGGACGTCAGAACGGTTCCACGCAGTTTGTTTAATCTGTC
>JBGUVZ010000053.1:0-3946 GCA_045220685.1 Oscillospiraceae bacterium
CGGCGGTAACAACCACCACTCAATTATCGAATTCAAGGGCAGCTACTATGTACTTTATCACTCACGTCAGCTTGAAATGCGTATGGGTGTTAATGGCGGTAAGGGCCTCAACTACAGATCACCTTGTGTTGATAAGGCAACTTTAAGCAACGGCAAGCTCACATGTAACGGTTCACAGACAGGTGCTCCTGCAGTTGATACACTTGATCCGTTTGCACTTGTTCAGGCAGAAACAATGAACAACAACGGCGGCATCAACGTTAAGGGTCTTGGCAACACAGTTGTTACAGACGTAAACAAGGGTGACTGGGTAAGCGTTACAAACGTTAAGTTTGCTCAGGCTCCTACAACACTCACAGCAAGAGTAGGTTCAAAGAGCGGCGGATGCATCAAGGTTTGCACAAAGGCAACAGGCGATGCAGTAGCTTACATCGATGTTCCTGCAGGCGATATCCAGGAAGTTGAAGCAGCAGTATTCGGCGAACTCAGCGGAACAACTGATCTCTACTTCGTATTCTCAGCAGACGGCATTGAATTTGATTCATGGCAGTTCAGCTGATAACTGAATAACTGATCGTAAGATCTGAAATTACGGATCACATCTATAACGGATGTGGTCCGTTTTTTATGTATTTAACAAAAAGTGAGCCGAACGTTTTTCTTAATTTTTCTGTTTTCTATTGAAAAATAAGAAAATGTTACGATATAATAAATACAGGTAATATTCTGCGACGATTTATTTCGTGCAAAAAAAGGAGGACAATGTATGAATGTAAAGAAGTTTTGTGCAGCAGTAACAGCTGTAATGCTGACAACAGGCGTAGAGGGTATTTATCCTGAAAGTATAAAGACAGAGACCGGGATAAATTTTGTATCAGCAGCAGATGATTATTATTATCACTATGACATGGAAAGTGATACTGATTCGTTTGAAGGACGCGGAGGCGTTACTGTTTCAGCTTCAACCGGCGGCTACAAAGAAAGCAAGGCGCTGGAGTGTTCAGGACGTTCAGCAGAGTGGAATGGTATACAGATCCCGCTTGATGACTCTGTTATAAAGCCTGGCGAAGAGTATTCGATCAGTGCTTTGTTCAAAGGTACGGAAGACGCTGAGTTCAAGATCACACTTCAGTACGGTACGGGTGATGATACAGATTATGACAAGGTAGCTGTAGCTTCAACAGCGGCGAAAACATGGATCATGCTGTCTAATACCAGTTATAAGATCCCAGCAGGTGCTGATAACATGTATCTCGTATTTGAAACAACTGATTCCACATGTGACTTCACACTGGATGAAGTGATAATAGCGAAGGCAGGGACAGAAACTGAAGGACCTAAGGGCATTAAAAAAATTACTCAGTCTTCGATAATTGGTGATCTTGACGGCGATGAAAAAATCACAGTGGCTGATTTTGTTTTTCTCAATGGCGGCATAATAAGCGGCTGGACAACACCGGGCTCAAAGAAAAATGCTGATGTAAACAAGGACAGAAAACGTGACGCGAAAGATGCGATGTATGTTCAGGAATATCTTCTTGGAACTCTTGATGAATTCCCTAATGAATACGAAGGGCCAACTATTTCAATAGAGGAAAGAAATAAATACGTGGAAGCTTTTTCGGGTATAAAACTTAATAGCAGCTGGAAACGTGATGATGAGAATAACCCTTGTACTACACAGCGTTTCGGTGCTGATCCTGGCTGGATGGTATACAAGGACAGACTTTACCTTTACACAACGAATGATGCTTTTGAATATCAGGCAAACGGCAATATGCAGGAGAATACATATAACTCCGGTACTATTAACTGCATTTCATCCGAAGACCTTGTAAACTGGACAGACCACGGTGCTATACCTGTTGCTGATCAGAACCAAAGAACTCAGAATGGTGCTGCCAAGTGGGCAGGCGCTGCATGGGCTCCTGATGCCTGCTGGAAGACTATAGACGGCAAGGACAAGTTCTTCCTCTACTTCGCTAACAGTGGCGGCGGTATCGGTGTTCTTACTGCTGACAGTCCGATTGGTCCATGGAAAGACCCGATCAATAAAGCACTCCTTGACTGGAGTACTCCTGGTAACAGGGATGTTTGCTGGATGTTTGACCCGGGCGTATACTATGATGAGGAAACCGGCAAGGGATATATTGCGTTTGGCGGCGGCGTTGAAGGAAGGGACAAGGCTAACCCGAAGACCGGACGTATCGTTGAACTCGGAAGTGATATGACATCGATAGTAGGAACAACAACTACTATGGAAACGCCTTATCTCTTCGAGGATTCAAGTCTTATCAAGATCGGTGATACATGGTACTACTCATACTGCACAAACTGGGATGTCAGAAATGGAAACATCAACGGAGTTTCGTTTGGCAGCGGTGAGATTTGCTATATGACCTCAAAAGATCCGCTTGGTCCGTGGACAGAGGCGAATTTCAAAGGAAAAGCTCTTCCAAGTACAAGTCTTGTTGATAACAACGGTAATAACCACCACAGTATTATTTACTTCAAGGGTAAGTACTATATTGCTTATCACACACGTCAGACGGCTATCCGTATGACCAAGGCAAACGGTTATAAGTTCTACAACACTAAGGGTGAACTTGCAAATGTCAGCGACGGTAACTACCGTTCAACTCATATCAACGAAGCAACGTTCAATCCGGCAACAGGCGAGATCAGTGCTACAGTTGATATGAAGGGAACAAAGGCTATTGATACACTTAATCCATACAATAAAGTTCAGGCTGAAACAATGCAGAACCAGGCTGGTATCAATGTGCGCGGCGTAGGTGATACAATTGTAACTGACGTAAACAAGGGTGACTGGATCAAGGTCGCTAACGCTAAGTTTGACAAGGGTGCAACGGCAATTACAGCAAATGTAGCCTCAAAGAACGGCGGTATAATTATGGTCAGCACTTCACAGGATATGAGTGATGCAGTGGCTTACATTGATGTACCTGCTGGCGACTTCCAGGAAGTTGATGCTGCGGTATTCGGTGATGTTGGTGATACAACAGATCTCTACTTCATCTTCTCGGCTGACGGTATCGAATTCGACTGGTGGCAGTTTGAATGATCAAACAAACAGAATGCTGATTTGTTCATAAATCAGCGGGAAAACACTGAAGTAACTCTGGAACTTCAGCATGATCAGCGATTTACTGATGATTGATCACGGGATCCTCCGGTGTTTGCCGGAGGATCTTTTGTATCAAAAAAATAATAAAAAATTTTTTTAGTTTGTCTATTAAAAAAAGAGATAAACTTCCGATAAATATATTGTAGGGATTATTCTGCGACGATTTATATTCAAACTACAGAAAGGAGTTGTGCTTATGAATTTAAACGTAGGCAATATTTCCGGCGGATATATGAAGACCGAGAAGGTCGGCAGTGCTGCAGGTATTAAGGCTTACACGAATATCATGGCTTCAGCAGGAAGACCGGCAGCCGGTCAGCATGACAAGGTATCGATCAGTCCTGAAGCTTCATCATTCCGTGAGCTTAATGAAACAACAAAGTCGATCTCTTCAGAAGTAAGCGCTTCAGCTTCATCGGAAAAGATCAGTTCTCTTAAGGCACAGATCCAGTCAGGCACTTATAGTGTATCAGCTGGCAGTGTAGCTGATGCTATTCTCGGCAGAATGGCATTTTAAGAGGGTAACGAAAATACAGGGGAATAAATGAAAAGATAAGCCGGACGGGGGCTCGGCTTACTTTTGAGAAAAAACTGAGACCGGAGATGGATACGGATGAAAAATTATGACGAGTTCTATGATTTTATGGAACAATACACTGACTTTTACGCCGAAGTATCAGAAAATGAAAAAACAAAAATGGATGCGCTCGCATCTGAAGATCTGGAGCTTATCAATAAGGTCCTCGCCGATTATCAGGTTTTTGTTTCAAAAGCAGAGAATTATGAAAAGAGAAGAGA
>JBGUVZ010000054.1:0-4834 GCA_045220685.1 Oscillospiraceae bacterium
AAAATGGTGTCAGTAAAGTAGCTTTCTTATATTCTCTGACACACCGCATTAAGGTTTTGATCATTAAAAATAGACCCTTTCTGTAAGTAAATACTATTGCCCGATAACCATATAATTATATAGCCACACATATTTAATTATAACACTTTCACCTTATTTTGTCAACTGAATAAATTTTTAAAAAAAGTTAGTGACAAATCACTTTATATATGTTATCATATAACTTAGACTATAAAATAAGATCATGGGAATACTGAATTTTATCTGTAAAGCAGTACCACTTTACAGTGCTTTTTTCATCAGGAATTCCTTAGGAAAGAGGTTAGCAAATGTCATTTATCGAGATCCTCAAAGCCGTTTTTTTCGGTATAGTTGAAGGAATTACTGAGTGGCTTCCGGTGAGTAGTACCGGTCATCTTATTCTTCTTGATGAGTTTATAAAACTCAATGAATCAGAAGATTTCAAAAGCATGTTTGACGTTGTAATACAGCTCGGCGCTATTATGGCCGTTGTTGTTCTTTACTGGAAAGAGATTTTTCCGTTTTCATTCAAGGAAAAACCAGTTGTAAAAAAAGATATATTCATTCTCTGGTTCAAGATCCTTGCAGCCTGTATTCCAGCTGCCGTTGTCGGTCTTCTTTGGGATGAAGTATTTGAAAAGTACTTCTACAATATGGTATCCGTTGCTATAGCACTTATAGTAGTTGGTATTGCCTTCATATTTGTCGAGAAGAAAAACAAGGACAAGAAGCCTCGTGTAAACAGCCTGTCTGAGATCACATTCAAAGATGCAGTTCTCATCGGTGTTTTCCAGCTCCTTGCTGCCATATTCCCGGGAACATCACGTTCCGGCTCAACCATCATGGGCGGTCTTGCTATCGGAATCTCAAGACCTGTAATTGCTGAATTTACATTTTTCCTTGCAATTCCGGTAATGTTCGGTGCAAGTCTTCTTAAAATCGCTAAATTCGGTCTTGCTTTTTCTGCTTCTCAGGCAGTACTTCTCATTACAGCAATGATCGTAGCCTTTGTAGTATCAGTTATTGTTATCAAATTCCTTATGGGTTATATCAAAAAGCATGACTTCAAGGTTTTCGGCTGGTACAGAATAGTTCTTGGTATTATCGTGCTTCTTTATTTTGCATTTACACGTAAATAATTTTTACTGATATAATTATCACTGCTTGTCTGAAAGGAGGATGAGACTGTGAATATAAAAAATATTAAGATCGACAAATACAAAAGAAGACAGATCACTGCTCTTGCTTTTCTGATCTTATTTATCGTAATAATTGTCAACATGGTAAAATGCACAGCCAGAGTTCTCCGTGACAAGGATAAACCGAGTGCACATACTGAAACATCACAGTCTGAAGAATCAAAGTCTGAACCAGCAGAAACTGAAGCTGAAGACTTAAGTTACTCTGAAATACGATCAAAACTTGAATTCAGACCTGCAGACGAACTCCCATTCGAAAACTCAGTTCTTCCCGCTGAAGATGTGTCTCTTATGAACGAAAAATACATTGACGACGTTGTTATAATCGGTGACTCCATAAGCAAAGGCTACAGTGTCTATGGCAAATTAAAGGAAGACAATGTTCTTGCCGTTGGTTCAATAGGTGTCAGAAATGTTCTTGAAACTGATTTTACATATCAGGGATATAATCTGAAGATAACAGATATACTTGAACGGAAAAAGCCTAAATATATTTTCGTTTCGCTCGGAATGAACGATATCAATATCCGTACAGCAGAACAGTATACCAGTGACTTCAGGAATTTTATCAGTGAAATAAGAAACGCAACTCCTGAATCCACAGTTATTGTGACTGCCATCACTCCGATATCACGTCAGACTACTTTTACCAAGAACGAAAATATTGATTTATACAATGAAGCGCTTAGAAAACTTGTTTTTGATCTTCAGGACGATAAAGTATTTTATGTAAACGCTGCGAGATATCTGAAAGGCTCGGATAATTATCTTATTCCGGCTTTTTCAAGCGGCGACGGCATACATCTGGCAACAGAAGCATACGACCTGCTGCTGACATATATGCTTACAATGCTTGAATGGATCTAATTTCAAATAAACTATAAAGGAAAGACGTTATTATGAGGATAAAATGCCTTTTTACAAGAGATCAGATCTCAAAGAGAGTAAAGGAACTTGCTTCACAGATCTCACGCGATTATTCAGGAACAGAAGAACTTATGGTTTTATGCGTACTCAACGGATCCATGTTCTTTGCTGCCGACCTGCTCAGAGAATTCCGTATGTCATGTCAGCTCAACTGCATCAAGGCCTGCGCAAATGAAAGCGGTAAAATAGAACTTTCATACGGCGGCGATATAAACGTAGCAGGGAAGGATGTTCTTCTTATCGAAGATATCGTTGATTCGGGTATCACACTTAAATCACTTATCGAGATATACAGCAAGCAGAACCCCAGATCTATTAAGGTCTGTACATTCCTCGACAAGAAAAAGCGCCGTATAGAAGATGTTGAGGCTGATTACGCCGGATTTGAGATCGACGATTATTTCGTTGTAGGATACGGCATGGACTACAACAGCAAATACCGTGAGCTTCCATATGTAGGATACATAATCAGTTAAAAAACTTTAACAGGTTGCTGCGCACCCGGTAAATACAAAAAATTAATCATAACTATAAAAAAACAGCTTCGCGTTTTGATATAACGCGAAGCTGTTTGTATTTTACTTAAATTTTATTATATTATCAGCCGAAGTATCTGTCGAGAAGGCCCTTGAGAGCCTTGCCGTGCCTTGCTTCGTCTCTTGCCATTTCGTGAACAGTGTCGTGAATAGCATCGAGGTTGTTCTTCTTAGCGCACTTTGCAAGATCAGTCTTACCCTGTGTAGCGCCGAATTCGCAGTCAACTCTCCATTTGAGGTTATCCTTTGTTGAAGCAGTCATCTTGCTTTCGAGATCTGAACCGAGAAGTTCAGCAAACTTTGCAGCATGTTCAGCTTCTTCAAAAGCAGCCTTTTCCCAGTAAGCGCCGATCTCAGGATATCCTTCACGGTATGCTACTCTTGCCATGCAGAGATACATGCCGACTTCAGAACATTCACCGTCGAAATTAGCCTTTAACTGTTCGAAAATATACTTCTTATCCTCATCACTTATTTCACTGTTGTTCTTTACTGTTTTAGCGTAAACACCAAATTCATGTTCTGAAGCAAGTGTGAGTTCACCTTCAACCTTATTGAACTGTGAACCAGGCACATGACATACTGGACATTCTGCTGGTGGTTCTTCTCCTTCGTGTACATATCCGCAAACCGGACAAACCCATTTAGCCATTTTATATTTCCTCCTGAATAATAATAATTTCTCACCTGAAAAATAAAGACGTAAAATTACTGCGAACAAAAAGATTTTTTTCGTTTACTAAACTATTCGTATTATTCTGCAGGTGTTCTAAGTAGTATATCATAAAATTATATTATATGTCAACAGATTTAAAGTGAATTTTGATCATGCCAATATACAATATCGGGGATATATTTCATATAAAATGACCAAAAGCAGAAATCAAAGAAAGGTTTTATCTGCTTGTAATGAAATCGATGGCTTTTCTGTTGTTGTGAATATGAACTTCTCGCTGGTCACCGCCGGATTCACCATCAATAGTCCACTTCAGTTCGGTGTCACTGTTGCACTTTATAACTATGTCAGACGTCTTGAAGTAAAGAACGTGTTCAGTATCGATATCCTGTGAAATATTGAGTAGGGAAGAAAGGATCTCATGCAGTTCAATTGGATTGCTAGGAGTTCTTATAAGTGTAACTTCATACATACCGTCGTCGAGTGAAAAATCGTTCACTGAAAGAAGACCGCCGACATATGCAGTGTTTGAAATCATTCCGAGAACGAAATCATCAGTTATAGTTTCTCCGTTATAAGTAACTGTAAGATTGTACGACTGAATATTCTTTATGTGCTTCATAGCTTCAAGAAGGTAAGCCGCATGACCGAGAATATTCTTCTGCTGCTGTGATGTCTCGTACGGAACTTCAGTAAACGCACCAAATGCTGCTATATAAGTAAAGTATTTGTCATTAAAAGTACCTATGTCTACCGGGAAGTATGAACCTTCGAGAATGGAACGAAGAGCAGCGTCGGCTTTGTCCGGAATATTAAGGCTGTGAGCAAAATCGTTAGTTGATCCAGCAGGAATGTAAGCCACTGGAAGCTTCTTTTCGCAGCTCATTACACCGCTTATTACCTCGTTAAGTGTGCCGTCTCCGCCTGAGCAAAGAATGAATTCGTAGTCCGGAGTGTTGCTTTCCATGCATATTCTTGCGGCTGTTTCTGTAGCATCGCCGCGGCTCTGTGTAGGTCTGACAGTTACATCAAATCCAGCCTTTGTGAGCTGATCGATTATCCAGGTTACTTTTGCAACGATAGTCTTTTTTCCCGAACGGGGATTATAAATAAAAAATACGTGTTTCATTTTTTCTCCTTATAGAAAGTGTTAGTTCTTTATATATTATATAACTTCTTATACAGTATTTCAATACTTCTTTGAAGAAAGTGATGACTATTCAGCAGAGTTTAGATTTTGTAGCAGGAATCAGCAGTTATATATTCTAAACAAAATTTCAAATAAACTATTGCATTAAAACTGTCATTGTGCTATAATGGTCATAGGGGTTATACTATATTTTTATAATATAGCGAAATTTATTTATGATTTATGATATATTACGATCAAAGGGGGAAGATGTTATGAAACTGAACTGGGACGATGTTAAGGATATATTCGACAGTGCTGCTCTGTGGGAAAACGGTCACGATAT
>JBGUVZ010000055.1:0-3721 GCA_045220685.1 Oscillospiraceae bacterium
CTCAGACAACCGGAAAAAGTATCTTTTATCTGCTGTCGCAATACATACAATATCAGATTTCATTGCCGGTCAGCTGTTCGGAAATCAAGCTTCCATCGAACGTATGATCGCCGGTCTGTGCGAGACTGTAGTTGTTATATATTTCGTTTATATGGTTTATCGAAAATACAGTGAAGATAATTTGTACACTGACTACGTACAACAATAATATGAAATATACGTTCAACCGGTACCTGATTAGGTGCCGGTTTTCTTTAGCACGACGAAATGGTATGCCTTCGGCATTCTATTTTTAAACGGGCACCTTCGAAAAGGTACCCGTTGTCTATTTTGGCGTCACTTGAATATCTTTTTTGGCACTGTTAATTTAACTCTTAACCAGTCATGAATCACCCTGAGCATTTCATCTTCGTAGATAAAAGCATTACAGTCAGGCAAGAATCCGCTAACTATCAGTTTTTCGATATATTCCTTCTGTTCAATGCTGAAGAATTCACCAAACACGTTAATATACTGCTTCAAAAGTTCTATAGCATCATTTTCAGAAGTGCAGTATTCAGCGTCATCCGGGTCCATATCAGCTTTTTCCTCATTGGAACACATTTCACAGTAATCACCATTTACAAATTCGATTATTCTGCGGAATACAGCGTCGATAAGACTTCCGGCAAATTCTTTACACTCTCCCGGACCTGTTTCAATAACCACAACACTGTCATCCGGTCTCCATGCATAAAGATCGCCATATCCGTCAACTGCAAAAACAGTCATATCGTCGATTGATAAAGTATCAGCCCAAAGGTTTTTACGATATTCCATCTGCTCCGGCGCAAGAAATTCCATTTCAGTGAGCCAAACTTTTAAGACTCCTTTTTCAAGCAGTTTGTTATATAATTCATTGTTTTTCATGTTGTACCTCCCAACAATCAATCGACAGATTCAATATCATTAGTCTTACAGTCAACCTCAGTATGTTCCAAAATAGAACCAACAGAATCTGCCACAACTTGTGGCGAATTGTGCCCCAACTTGGGGCACAATTATTTTTCATATCCTTCATAATAATATGACTGCTCGATGCCTTTGAAAATAACTTTGCGGTCATCGACTCTGTCAGTCAGATTAGGTTGTATCAGGAACCTCAGTTCAAGATCATTCACCGGACTGCGCTCCATTGCAGACAGATACTGTTCTTTATCAATCGCCGACCAGTCAACTACCTTGCCAAGATTCTTTTTTAAGATCATATCCAGCCAGATACGAGTACTTCTTCCGTTGCCCTCGAAAAATGGATGAGCAACATTCATCTCTACATATTTAGCGATAATCTCTTCGAATGTATTCTCAGGCATTTTTTCTACTGCTGAAAGAACTTCATTCAGATAAAGGCAATTAGCAAATCGAAAAATACCTTTTGAAATATTCCTGTCACGTATCTTTCCTGCAAATTCGTACAGTCCATCAAAAAGCACCTTATGGATCTTCTGAAGTCCTTTTACCGTACCAACTTCGATTTTATCTATTTCACCGCTGATATACAAATGCAAAGCCTTTTCAAAGCTTTCAGCATCCAGATCATTCTGTATCATATTATTTTCCCTTATCGCCAATATACACCAAATCCACGACAAGTTGTCGCGGATTTGATGCCGCAATTATGCTGATTAAAAATACAACTCTCTGAATCGTCCACAACTTGTGGACGATTCTCGACAAGTGTCTTTTTTATCATCAATAATTTTTTCCGTCAATGTATTGACACAAACATTATACCATAATTTGTATAATAGGTCAATTGCTTATTAGATCATTCCTGTTTAAGTCTGCATTTGATTATTGCTTCCGTTACCGCAGTAAGAACGTGCTCACCATTCTGGTTATACACCTCATGAGTGAGTTCGGCAATTCCGTTTTTTTCATTTCTCTTAACAAGATTTGTGATCGTTACTTTACTTGTGAGCGAATCTCCGGCAAAGACCGGTTTCAGCCATTCAACTTTTGTTGACTTCCCCGCCAGTACCTGCTCTCCGAAGAAATCCACTTCCAGATACTTTGCCCATACTGCCAGAAAGGACATAAATCCCGGTGCAATAGGCTGTCCGAAATGCGTAGTCTTCGCATATTCCTCATCAGTATGGATCGGGACGTTATCATACTCCAAACCAAACTGCATCATTTTTTCCTTATCAATTACCGCCGGTGCAGTCTCCACCGACATTCCTGTTTTAAGTTCTTCGAAATACATAATCTACCTCCGTTATATTTACTTATCCTTCTCTTCGTAAGGTTTATTCCAGGATCCTATTTCTATCAGATTTCCTTCAGGATCAGCGATATAACAGGTTCTCTGGCCCCACGGTTCAAGTTCCGGTTCGAGAACCGGTGTCGCACCGCTTTCCACTGCCTTTTTAAACGCTTCATCTACTTCTTCAAATGTATCAACATAAAGAGCAATTTCATAATGGCCATTGAGCCCTTTGACATATTCATATCTTCTGCTCGTCATCTTTTCAAAATCTTTTCTGCCATATAACAGAAACAGCGTTCCGTCTTTTACAAGATATACGTTAGATGTATCTTCTGATTCTTTGATCTCGAAACCAAGTACATCTCTGTAAAAACGAATCATTTTCGCCATATCCTCGACCAATATTCCAAAGCCATCTAATCTCATAAATCTGCTCCTCTCAATAACATTTTTTCAATAACATTTTTATTATGGCTATTTATAGTCATTTCTCTGCTAGAATATGTGATTTTCCAGTCTCGGACTGGAAAATTTCAATTTTATTTTCCGAAGGGAAATACTCCTTTTTTCATTGATTACATTACTTATTATACTGTAATCAGACTCTGTTTTCAATCTGGATTTCGAAAAAGCATAGCTCCACTTTTATACTTAGATTGACTTATACAGTTGATTGTAGTATAATATATTTAGTACAACAAAAAAGGAGGTACTAAATATGCTATTTGATTATCTTCTTGAAAAATTTGGCGAAAACGAACCAATATTCTTTTCTGATATTTCACATGAAAATTATTCTGAAATCTGGCTAAAAAAAGAGCTTTCTAAGCTGTGTGAACAAGGTAAAATCATTCGATATGAACGTGGCATATACTATATTCCCGTCAAGACGCCGTTTGGCACTAGTGTACTTAACCCTAATAAAATTATTGAGAAAAAATATTTAGCTAATAACGGCGCACGCATTGGCTTCTATACTGGAATAACAGCTTTGCAGCAGGCAGGTCTATCAACGCAAATGTCAAATATACCTGAAATACAAACTAATAACGAAAATTCGAAACTTCGTAGAATAACAGTTGGAAATCAGGAAGTAATTTTACGAAAGTCCAGAGTTGCAATTGATAATGAAAATATATTTGTTTTACAGTTTCTTGAAATGATGAACTGTATCTCACCAGATTATTTTGATGATGAAAGAAAATCAGCCATCAAAGAATGGATCAGGAAAAATAATATTTCTCAGGAGCTGGTAACCAAGTATGCTCCATATTTTCCCGACAAGACTATGCGAAATCTCATAGAAAGCGGAGTTATCTATTATGTTGCATGATGAAAAAGAATTATTTGAACAGCTTGTTCTACGTACTTCAGATTATCTTGGTGCCAAAGCAGAAATAGTAGAAAAAGATTATTTTGTAACCATCTTTCTGAAAAAAATCGTATCTGTTATGCCAGATATTGTTTTTAAAG
>JBGUVZ010000056.1:0-7254 GCA_045220685.1 Oscillospiraceae bacterium
ATTCACGTACTGCTGAATTCCCTATCAGGCTGTCTATATGATGCTGTGAAAAAGATGAAAGCTCGTGAAAAGTATTTTTCATAGCAAGAAATTTTTCCAGTGCCTGCTGGAAACGATCATTGAAAAATGGTTTGACAAGATAATCTACCACACCGAGACGAACTGCTTCCTCAATCGTTTTTCCGTCGTTTGCAGCCGTGACCATGATAACTGACGCAGGTATGTTTTTTCCTCTGATCTGCTTCAGAAATTCCAGACCGTCAGTACGCGGCATGTACACGTCAAGAATTATAAGATGTATTTCATGGCTCTCCAGATATTCCAAAGCCGACTTGCCGTCTCTGCAGACTTCAGCAACATGAAATTTCTTATTCTCATTTACGTACTGTCTGTTTATCATAGCGACCATCGGATCATCTTCCACTATCAGAACTTCATACATTTCCTGCACTTCCTTTACTTTTCAGTACAACTGAAAATGATGTACCTGTATCTTTTTCAGAATCCACATTTATTGTACCGCCGTATTTATTCACAATATTTCTTACCTGAAACAGCCCTGTTCCATGTCCGCTGCCTTTAGTGGTATATCCGTTTTCATATATCTTCCCGATATCCTCTTCTGATATTCCTTGACCGGTATCATCTGTATTAATTATAAGGGTTCCTGATGAAGAAAAAATACCAACAGAAAGCTCTTTCGGCGGCTCATCTTTCTGGTTGATAGAATCCATGGCATTTTCTATAAGGTTGCCGATAACTGTTACAAGGTCTCCTGAAGGAAGTGAAATATCTTTTCTTGAAAGATGACTTCCCGGTTCAAGGCTGAACTGTATATCAAGTTCCGATGCTCTTGCATATTTTCCTATAAGAAGTGCAGCGACCGACGGATCTTCTATATTCTTCATTATATTATGAATGATTTTCTGCTGGATAGATGTTATACCGGAAATATACTCACAGGCTTTTTTATTTTCACCCATATGGATAAGTCCGAGGATAACATGCAGTTTATTTGTGAAATCATGATTATTGGCTCTCATTGATTCGACAAGATAACGGACGCCGGAAAGATCCTCCATAAGCTTGGTAAATTCCGTTCTGTCTCTGAGAATACACAGTCCTCCGTTTATCACAGAATCCTTGGAAAGCGGAAACACATCTGCAAGTATATCCGCTCCGTTAGCGGACTGAACTGATATACTGTTCAGTTTTTCACCTGCGAGAACAGAAGAGACAGGAAGATCCTGCGTGATATCTGATAACAGACCGCTCTGCTGATTTTCAGATACGTCAAACATTTTCTCAGCTGCATTATTCATGTAGACAACTGTGCCTTCTTTATCAAATTCAATAATTCCTTCTTCAAGCGATTCGAGAATATTGTTTCTGAGTGAATACATAGCAGAAAATTTATCCGGTTCATATCCCTGAAGCTGATTTTTAATATTATCCGCAAGTCTGCGTGAGAGAATAACGGAAAGTATAATAAGAAAAACAGCTGAAAGAAGATGAATAAGTATGATCGTAATTATACGGTGTCTGATATTATCAGTAAGCATGACAGCAAGAACAAATCCTTTATAATTACCGTCATCATCATAAACAGCAGCATACGCACGTCTCTGCGGACCGGAAGGGCCGATATCTGAGGTTACATACAGGCGGTCTGATCCTGAAAAATCCGGAATCGTTCCGTCATACGCAGTACCTATAAGTTCCGGATTTGAATGATATCTTCTTATATTATCAGAATCAATAACAGATATGACATCTATACTCAAAAGTGATTTTTTCAGACTGTCAAGATAATCTGTCATGGAATACAAATCAGAATCATTACCTTTATCTTCTGTCATAAAATGCGACTGGGCTATTGACTGAGCTATATTCTCAAGATTTTCATCGATTCTTATTATATCGATCCTTACATTAACCGCAATGCTTATCAGTGTTATACACAGTGTTGACACAGCAACCAGAATACTCATGGTTTTTATAAACCTGCTCCTGATATTGCCTGATCTGTTCTTATTCATATTCTGCTCCCTTTCATAATCATCATATATGAATTATAGCATATTTTTAAAGTCTTTTGAACAGACAATGCCTTTTGTAAGTAAAAAAAATGAGCCCGTATCACGTATTTCCCGCAAACAGAGGCAGTTTTATCAAATTCTTTAGTTACTAATGAATATATGGTTTATTCTTTTCTGTGTTATATAGTTTCATATAATTGCCAGTTTACTGTCTTTGTATTACAATATAATCAAAGAAACAGAAAGGATCTGATAAAGATGAATACATTCGCAAGTGTAATGGAAATGATGATGGTGGTTTGTTTCGGAATATCATGGCCGCTTAACATCGTAAAAGCATGGAACGCAAGAACTGCCAAGGGAACAAGTTTACTGTTCTATTCATTCATTTGGATAGGTTATGCATTTGCTCTCATAGGCAAGTTTATTACAATACGCAATAACGCACCGGCTCCGTGGTATGAAACCGTTCACTGGTATGTTATGTTCTTCTATGTACTGAACGTTATTATGGTAACAGCAGGTATAGGAATCTACTTCAGAAACAAAATTATCGACAGCAAATCAGGAAGACTTGAATTAAAAGCTTCATGATCACGAAAGGAGAATTCATTATGGAAAATACAATCAGAACCGGTCTTTTCGGCAGAAGAAAAGAAATCGGACGCACAGCATCAGAAGCTATATCTCCAAAAGCTGAGATTCCGGAAATTTATGCGGCACAGGCTGAAAAATATTTAAAACTCAACAGAATCGCACAGAATAATGGTATTGTTCTTTTAGGTTCAGATTTCTTCAACAGCATGCCGGCCTGTGAACTGAAACAGGCTTTAGGATTTGACTGCTGCCTTTACAACAGAAGTTTTGACGGTCTCACAGTGGCTGATTCTGAAGCTATCTATACAAATGTGATCGCTGATATGCTTCCTTCAAAAATTCTCATCCAGCTCGGTGAAACTGATCTTGAACGCGGATTCAGATCTATTCCTGAAATCATCAGTTCATACAGAAACCTTATTGCTTCGATCAGAAAACACGACAGAAAATGTGAAATAGTTCTCGTTTCAGTATGCGAAAACAATTCAGGTATCCAGCCGGAAGAATTCAACAAGCAGCTTGAAAAGCTTGCTGATGAAAATAAATGCAGTTTTGCTGATATCAGTGCAGCATTTTCAAATGATGCTCCTGACATCAAGGCTTTCAGTCTCCTTAAGCGTTTTATGCGCGACAGGATCACATTCTGTGAAGCTATGAATATGATATAACCACTCCAAAAAATATAAAGAAAGCCAGCATATTATTTCACGTTTATGTGATAATGATATGCTGGCTTTTTTCTGTTTCGTTTTTTCTATCTTATCATTATTTTCCAATAAGATCAAGAGTTTTCGTATCTTCCGAACCCATGCAGAATTTATCGAGTACCTTTCCGAAAAGATCATCTTCCGGAACAGCATATTTAAACAACGTCATGCATGAGCGAAGCTTGTAGCAGTCCGGATCACCGAATACTACCATCGGGTCACTTTCATCAATATCAAGCAGAACAGATGTTATCTCACGGAGACGTTCGCCGAGAACAGGATGATCATAGTAATCGCGTGCTTCGGTAAGATCCTTTATCGAAAAATACGCAGTTGTGGAACTCATTCCGAGTCCGGCTATCTGCGGGAACACATACCACATCCAGCAGGAGCATTTCATACCGCGTTTTATTTCGGCAAGTGCCGTTTCATATGTGTCGCCAAAGCCGTATCCGCCATCCTGCGCATCAATAAATCTCTGAAGTTCAGTACATCTCAGTTCAATTCCGAGAACGCCGTATTTCTCCTGATTTTCCTTTGAGTAAAACGCATCCATATCCTCAGGAGCGGCATTCTCGTCCGGTGCATATCCGAATTTCTCCTTTGGAAATGCCGCAAATAGTTCTTTAAACGAAGCATATTTATGCAGTGCAACAACACGGGTCTGGATTTTCTTAGCCGGATCATCCGTGAGGGAAAACTCAATAAAATCTCCCTCTTTCACCTGTTGGCGTTTCTCATCATTCAGACGCAGCTCAATTGTCTTGCTACCTGATTTTATACCTTCAAACGGTTTTGAATTTAATTTCATTTTATGAAGCATGGTTTTTCTCCTTCCTTTGCAGTTCCTATGATTTTTTATTATACCATCTTGTACATCAAAAATTCAAGAGTATTTTTTTGCGCCAAAGGCGCATTAAAATTTGAAGCGGAGCTGCGGCTCCGCTTCTTCCTTTTATCGGAACGCCTTCGGCGTGCTATTTTAATAAACTCTCTATGATATCCGAAAAATATTCCTTCAGCGGTAATGTTGCTCCGGAATGCTTTCCGCCAGGTACGCTTCTAAAATATGAATTATCGAAAAGATCTTTTGTGAACTGATGATCTCCGAGAAGTTCATCATCTTCACCGACTATACAGCATACCTGTTCTTTATTAATCTCTGAAATCGTTCCGAATACCTTGATATATCCGTTTATGTATTCCGGAAACGTAAGGAAAGGCTGAAGGAACGGATTTACCAGTATAACCGGCAGATGAAACTCTGCCGATAATACAGATGCAAAGAAACCACCAAGACTTGTTCCAACTAATACATCTGGTTTCTTCTCTGCAATAATACCTCTAAGTCGTTCGAGTAATTCTTCCGGAGATTCCGCCTCATAATCAATCTCCGGTGCAGTTATATTATTGTATCCGTTAGCCTTTAAAGCCGAATATGCTGAATTTTCCGGTGTTCCATTATATCCGTGAAGATTCAGAATGACCGGCTCTTTATCCGCATTACTTTCCGCAGCCTCATAATCTTTTGCTGTTTCTATTTGAGTTTTCAGATTTCCAAGTGCATTGAAAACCTTGTGATATACCACCTGATTAGGATAATATCTATAATCTGTGAAAATATCGATTCCATTATGATAGAAAAACTCCTTTATCGCTGCTGCAGTAGCGGCACTACGGCTCTGTCCGTATTCGCACTGACAGATGATATCCTTCCCGTTCTGATAAGCTTCGTAAATGAACTCGGCGAGATCATCCACATCCGGAAAGAAAGTTTCGTAGGTATATCCTTTTTCCGGCATATAATCAAGGTCGAGATCATCCAGCTCACAATAGAACACATTATCGCAAACGTTGCTGTAATCTACATGAGAATACTTCTTGTCAATATGATTCAACTCCGGATCGTAATAGCTGATAACAGCAGTATTCTCCGGAAAATCTCCTCTTCTGATGATTTCTTCGATTGCCTCTCTTGAATATATTGATACGATCATAAGTTCCTCCTTAGCATTCTTAATCCTCGCCAATCATTCCCAACAAACCATTTTCTGATATATCATTATTTCCATCATCTAAATAGAAGCGTCCATTAGTGCAATAGAGATACAGAATACGATCTAATTTGTACGCTGAACAATTGCTATCGGTACTGTTGTTCCTGATTTCCTGCGCCCATTCCCACATATATAACGCTACAAACTCATCTGGATAAAGCTTACAGTTTTTACTGATGCCGTAACCGCTAGGAAAACACATCCTATCCATATGATTGCTACGATATTTTGCAATGATCTTATCAGCATCATCTTTCTCAAAGTCGATTACTTCGTTATCGTATTTCATCAATTCTGCTGCGACTACACGTTTAATATGTAAATCAGGCTTGGCAAGCCAAATTGCTCCGCATTCTTTTAGCCAGTTATAACATACAGCTGGACCAACTTCACATAGGTTTTTAATCAGAATCCTAAGCTTGTAGAGATAAACTTTTAGCTCATCTGCCGTTTGTGGTTCTTTCAGCAAATATTCAAAGCTCAGATCAGTTTCTCCTATTTCACCATCTACAAGAAAGCGAGCACACTGATATACTCCAGTAAGGTAGTTCTCCCATTTACTATCATTTTTGATTTTATTCGGATATCTAATTATAATCTTCTGCTTCAAAGCAACTGCATCAGTGTAGTTCTTAAGTGTTTCTTTCGGGTCATACCCAAAAAGAACATCACTCAGGATCTGCTGAGTATCAGATGATTTAGAATAAAACTTGATAATATTGCCCATGTACTGTCTGTCTGCAAGAAGTCCACAAAAATTATAGAAAAGGAACGGAAGATTTGAACTTGAACATGACTCTGCAATATAAACCTGCTTTTCTGTACAGCTTTCTTTCAATGTTTTCATTGTAGCTGGAGAATAATACTTATTAATATCAATGTGTTCTGATTCAGCAAGTTTCTCTAATTTTTCTTTTGCTTTCAAATAAACCTCTACTCTGTTCATGAGATTATACCTCCTGAAATAATTATTATGACTTCAATACGTTATGAGATTTTTTATTATGATTTTACATCCAATGTTTCGACGATATACACTTATATAATATTAATCGGCATTAATAAACAATATTCAAGAGAAGAAAAAGATACAGTGAACAACAAAATATTGAAGTTCACTGTATTTTGCTGACTTATTATCGCCACTCAACTTACCTTCGCATAACGCTCGCACATTATCGCGCGGTCCATGACGAGTTCCGGAGTTATTTCTCCGCTCATCATGAGGTCGAAGAGGGATGGTGAGAAGCCGGATACCAGGGCGGTGCCGTTGGTTCCCAGCTTTACCGGGAAGTTTGTCTGCATGCTGTTTACATTCCAGAAAACTACCTGTGGAAGGCTGTAGCCTTTCTCCTCGTACATCTGACGCATTGTGTCGTAGAGTGTCTGGTTATTGCCTCCTTTGATACATCCGTCGAATTCCATATCGGAAATGATGAACATTTTCGAAGGCATTTCCTCCTTAGGCACATTGTTTTTAACAGCTGTGTCGAGAATGAGACGGAACACCGCTTCGAGGTCGGTATTTGCTACCTCGTTATACGACTGGCAGTAACGAACTTTTTCCGTGATGTCCTGACCTGTTACCTCAACAAGCTGCGGATGCATCGAGAATGTTATGAAGTGATTTGCAAATGCACCTTTGTTGTGCTCAGCAAAATATATGCCGAGTGACAGTGCTGCGTCTATCGGACGAACGCTGTTTCTTGCGCATGTCATTGAACCAGATCCATCGATCACGGCAATGGCATTTTCTGTGCTGTCGGCATATGAAGGCAGGTTCTTCCACGTAAGATCGAGCATCCAGCGTTCCTTGTGATCCATATCGTAGTTCGTAAGGCACTTACGAACTAC
>JBGUVZ010000057.1:0-5492 GCA_045220685.1 Oscillospiraceae bacterium
AGATCATCAAACATCACAATATCAGGAACAGATCCGTTTTTCATATCTTCCGCGAGTCTCTGAGACGCTGATTCGGCCTCTTCAATCTCATCATCTCCCCGCAGATAATCTTTGATCAGAATGCGACAGTCATTATTTTCACTGTTAAAATCATTTGCAAGATGTTTGATGTATTCGCCGTTTAACGCAGCTACTGTTATCAGCTTCTTTGAATTAAGTTCAGAAAGTCTTGCGGCATCAGCCTTTTTCAGAACTTCTCCGTCACGTAAAAGTAATTCATCCGGAGATGCAACTATAAACTCATATTCAGCTCTGCTTTCAGCATCTTTCCAGTTTATCATTTCTTCAGAAACATTGCCTTCCGCCTTCCAGCCGTAAATACCATGCGGATTTACGAAGAAAAGATCGTAACCGCTGTTCCCGTTATAGAACATTATGGACATTTCGGCGTCACCAATATCAGGGCATTTCTGAAGCTCATATGTTTCATTGTCCGGTCGGTAAACCACATTATCTGCAGTTATAAACAGTTCCCCTTTTTCATTCTTATGAACTACAAGATTCATGAAATATTCAGTTCCGTCTTCATATGTATCCTGCTGATACAGTCTCTTCTTCTCTTTTCCGTCTCCGTCAAAAACTATAACGCAGTTGTTATTTCCTTCATCCACAGAGGATACAAGAAAATCACCATTATCTGAAATTTCAAACCCTGTTGCCCAGCATCCGAGATTCGGATTCGAATCAGATAAAGAAAATACAAGCCTGCTCGTTCCGTCTGACTCAAGTCTTAAAACCGATAAATCGGTCAGATAATACAGGACGCCTTCAGATGAAACAGTCGCCCTGCGGCAAAACTCATCACAGTCATATACTTTTTCCTCACCGGTATTACGATCAATCTCTATTAATTCTGTACAACAGGCGTTGTTTGTTACAGAAAGATAAAGTGTATTTCCCGTAAGGTATTCACTTGTATAATTGTATGCGAAACCAGGAATTTTTTCTTCAGATATGATCAGTTCACTCTTTTCCTCATCGTGATCATATCCGTAAACACCGTCAAAACCGTAATATACCATGTCATACTTACCGGATGGTCCGATCATCTGATACACATTGTTCAGACTGTAACTACTTAACAGGCTGCCTGTTTCAGAATCAATTACATAGTTTTCACCGTAAACACAAAGCACAATGTTCCCGTTATTATCAGTAAAAAGATTTTCAACCTGATAATCAGAAGGTGAAAAATCAAGTGACAGTTCTTTTATCTCGTCATTCGTTTCAAGACAGAAAATTCTTATTCTGTCCTCTTTGTTACTTTCAGCAAAAAATACTTTTCCGTCATCTGACACGGCCATACCGTAAATAAACGTCATGTCATACTCCAGAAGCATTTTTTCTGCCATTACAGTCTTCTTAAGTTTAAGATCTTTATCGTAAACATAAAGTTTACCTGTATGTGAATATAAATAAATGTTACCGTAAGAATCTGTGTCTTTATACCCCGGCCCTTCTTCAAGTTTAACCGACTCTGTTTTACCGGTCTTAAGATCTTTCGAATAAAGCGTATCTGAATTTTCATCTGAATATAAATATACTGCTTTTTCATCTGTACGGCTTATATAAAGTCCCTCACTGATATTCTGGTCATCATCGTAAACTATCTCGTCGCTTTCAAGATCCACCCTGAAATTCACAAATGAATACTCTTCAGCGGACTCAGCATAGGAAGATCTGAAATACCAGATTTTATCCCTGTTCACTGCCATCGGCCATGAACTATTCATATCCAGATCCGATAACTTCTGCTTCTCGTAATAAACCTCTATCGGTCCGTCAGTATTCCCTGTATTTTCATTATCCGCAGAAAGCGGTTCAGCAGCCGGATCTTCCGGACTTATAGTTTTTTCCGCCGGAGCGCATGCTGTCGTCATCATAACTGTCACAAGCAGCGCTGAAATAAAACTACATATCTTTCTTTTCACACTCTGTCATCCTTTCTTGTCTCTGATCATCCAATCAGAAATTCCATAACCCGTCGTTTTCTGTATTATTTATTCTGAGGGAATTTTTATAAGTGCAGTCGTAGGCAAGGACGGCACTGTAGGAAGTGATGCCGCCGGAATAATTTGCTTTTATCTGTTCCGGCATTTCTTCACCGGTAAGCACTTTTCCGTCGGCGGTATATTCAAGTGAATAAACTGCCACCGGCTGAAGCTTTCCTTCTTTGATCAGCACTGCGCAGATGCTTTCGGTTTCAACACTGTGTTCAGCATCAGCTTCAAGTTCCTTACGGATTTCTGTGCCGTCAAATTTTACGACGGAATTCTTCCTCTGGAATCTGGAAACCAGATTCTTAAATCCTCCGTCAGCATTATCTATTCCTTTAAATACATCTGACGATGAGATTATCAGGTTCTGTTCTTCAGATATCTTTTCCGTCGTTGCGGCATCCAGACTTATAATACCGTCACTGCCATATTCCACAAGATATGCCTGCCTTGTGTAAACCGTTCTGTTTCCGTCATTTATCGTTCGGATGAAAAGTGTTTTTCCTGCCGTTTCGGTTTCTTCATACGGAATAAGGCCAAGTTTTATGAACATTCCGTCCCTTGCGGCATCTCTCTCATCACCTGAATTTCCTTCGGCTGTTTTTCTGTAGTAAGAACTGCTTCCCAGAGTGATGACTTCAAAATCAAACGAACGCAGATCTTCACCGGTAAGGTCGCTTAACTTATCGAGATCACTCGAAATATCATACGCATCGTCAGATATTTCAGAATCGAAAACTACCTTATCGCCTTTTCCGAGCCCTGAAAGGAAATGATACGGCACGGTCAGACAGAGCACAGCCGCACATGCGACGGCGACGTTTTTGAATATCCTGATTCGTGTTTTCTTACTGCTTTCGCTGATCTTGATGTTCATTTCATGAGAAAGATCTTCGTGAAAAAGTTCATCTTCAGATAGTTTGGTTCCGTACAGATCCCGAAGCATGCTTTCAAGTTTTTCATCGCTCATCTTTTTAGCCATCACATTCCATCTCCTTTCTGAGAAGTTTTTTAGCCTTGTTTATCCTTGACTTGACTGTTCCCTCAGGTATGCCGAGCATTTTCGCCATGTCCTTTTCTGTAAAGTCACTGAAAAATCTCAGCACGATAACGATATGAAATTTCTCAGGAAGTTTCTTTACCGCCTTTATAAGTTCCTTATATTCCTCGCTGGAAGCAGAATTCCCGGTATCCGGGATCCCTGCAAAAAAGTCGTCATGTTCCTCGGCCGAAAGAAAATCAAGTTTTTTCATCCTGTAAAGTTTCCGGAGCCCCGACCTGTAGGTATTCACGCAGATACTGAATATCCACTTTTCAAATTCCTTGGTCTCATCATAATTCCTGTAATATTTAAACGCCCTCAGACACGTATCCTGAAAAAGGTCAGCCGCATCGTGATGATCACCGCAGAGACTTAAGCAAAGTCTCGTAAGCGGTTCCCTGCATTTTTCTATATGTTCACTGATATCAGTATTGTCTTTCAATGCTGCTCCTTTCTCTTTAAATGAAGTACTTCAAATATATATACCACTGATGATACGAAAAGGTTCATTTTTTTCCGAAAAAAATATTTTCATACATAAAAAAGGCCGCAGTCGCAGGTTTTTCCCCGTAACTGCGGTCTTTCTTATTTTGAATAAACCATTCAGAAATTACTTATTAGCTCCGCCCATGAGCTGGCTTGCCATTTCCTTGAGCTTGTCAGGTGACATATCCTTAAGGTCAACGTTCTTTGCCATTTCCTTAAGATCAACATTCTTAGCCATTTCCATGACCTTGTTCATGTCTACCTTATCCTTGAGTGCGTTTACATCGATACCTTTTTCAGCAAGAACACCTGACATACTTGCCATTGCGCCAGCGAAATCTCCTGATGCTGCTGCATCCTTTACTTTGCCGAGCATTTCAGGATCGATACCCATGTTAGCTGCCATTTCTTCAAGATTGATTCCCATTTTTAAAACTTCCTTTCTATTTTATCCGTCTGCGTCAGATACCCTTTAGCATCTGTCCGCGGCGGATTTGCTTATTTGTTTATATTGTAGTCCGGACTTACGTAGATGACAATAAGTCCTTCGGCCTCATTGTAGATCGTGTATCCCTCTGATTCGAGAAGAGCACGCTTGTTCTGCTTCCACTCATCTGTTCCGTCTTCGAAGATTACAAAGTCGGTAGTATCAGGATTCGGAGCCGAGCCTTCATCGAGCACGTACAGCTTGTCGCGGTTTGCACAGTGAGGAATAAGGAACGGTGTCGCGAGAAGTGACGCATCTTCCGGAATTGCTTCACAGAAAGCATCTTTTCTGTCGTTGTTATCCTTGTAATCCTTGTAAACATCAGCATAATAGAGCTTGTTGGTGTCATTAGCCGCAAACATTATCACTGACGCCACAGTCATGAGAGGAACGATCTCCTTTATCGCCTTCTTATCCATATCGGCAACGTTTATAAGCGCTGCATAGATAAGGCAGGTCGCTGTACCGAATACATACTGGTAATCAAACTTTGAAGCGTAAGGATATCCGCTGGCAAGATTCATTACGATGAACGGAACAACAAGGAAAAGTCTTGACTTCTTCTTCGTGATAAAAGGAGTGAAAAGCAGCGGGAGAAGCATTACTGTAAAGAAGACTATCTTCTCATAGAACTTATCCTCATCACCTGTAAGGAAGCACTGATTTATAAAGTACATCGGGTTGGTGATCGCTGTCTTTATTACTTCGCCGAAACCGGAATCATAGTTTCTCATAAGATTTCCGAAGGTACGGTTCGTCATCGCTCCTTCGCCGTATTTGCTCATGAGTGCAAGAACATTTACGAAAACTGCTGCAGTGGCACAGAAAATGATCGCGCCGTGCTTTCTGTTTTTACCGCTGAACAGCAGATAAAGACCTATACACATTACATAGAGTGCGGCATCTTCCTTTACCATAAGAACAAGCACCATGAACACGTACATGAGAATCTTGTTTTCCTTTTCTATCGCATAGAAGAACCACATGAGAAGCGGCGGAAGGAATGCATTTTCGTGAAACTCGTAGTAACACGGTGACATAACTGAAACCGAGAAGATATATACGAGTGTGAAAAGGAACGAAAGTACATTTGAAAATCCGTACTTACGTGTGATAAGGTAAAGCGGGATAAATCCGCTTACTGCGAGAACTGCCTGACAAGCAAGCAGAGTTTCCGGTGAAGGAAATATGAAATATACCGGAGCAAGAACATAGTATATCGGTGAGAAATGCACCGCAAAATGAGAAAGATCATATCCTCGCTCACAGGTAGTTACCTGTGTGAAATGTGTTATAATTGAATGATACATCTGCGTGAATATTCCGAGGTCGAATACCGCTGTGTGGAATATCCTGTGCTTGCATATCGTGGTCCAGGCTACGTATCCGCCCACACCTGCAGCACAGATGATCAGTGTAG
>JBGUVZ010000058.1:0-3985 GCA_045220685.1 Oscillospiraceae bacterium
TCATCGCTGAAGAGATTAAGAACGTTCTGAGTGATAATCCGAGCTTTGAAAAGGTCGAAGTAGCCAAGCCTGGTTTTATCAACATGACAATGACTGACGAATATCTTGTAAAGCTCCTCGGTGAAATAGCTGATGACGCGCACATCGGTATTCCGCAGGTCGGATGCGGTGACACTATCGTTATGGACTACGGCGGACCAAACGTTGCAAAGCCGCTCCACATCGGGCATCTCCGTTCAGCTATCATCGGTGAATCACTCAAGCGTCTTGCACGCGAATGCGGATACAACGTTGTTTCTGACGTACATCTCGGTGACTGGGGTCTTCAGATAGGTCTCGTTATCGCTGAACTCGAAGAAAGAAATCCTGACTGGGACTGTTTTAAAGAAGATTTCAAAGACGGAAAAGTTCCTGAACTTACAGCCGACATGCTCAACGAGATTTATCCTTTCGCAAGCAAAAAGAGCAAGGAAAACGAAGAGTTCAAGATCAAGGCTCACCAGTTCACTGCTGACCTCCAGAACGGCAGACCGGGTTACATTGCCGTATGGAAGGAAATTCTCAGAGTTTCAATAAACGATCTTAAGGGCAACTACGAAAAACTCGGTGTTGACTTTGACTACTGGTACGGTGAAAGCGATGCTGACAAGTACATTGACGAACTCGTTTCGATCCTTACTGACAAGGGCCTCCTCTACAAGAGTGAAGGTGCAATGGTCGTTGACGTTGCCGAAGAATCAGACAAGGCTCCTATGCCTCCTGTTATCATCAAGAAGTCTGACAACTCAAGCATTTACGCAACTACAGACCTTGCAACAATAATCCAGAGAAACAGAGACTTCGCTCCGAAGAAAATCTGGTACGTTGTTGACAAGCGTCAGGATCTCCACTTCACACAGGTATTCCGCTGCGCAAGAAAAGCTGAACTTGTTCCGGCAGATACTGAACTTGAACTCTTAGGATTCGGTACAATGAACGGAAGCGACGGCAAGCCTTACAAGACACGTGACGGCGGTGTAATGAAGCTTTCCGACCTTATCGAAACAGTTACAAACGCCGCTGCAGAAAAACTCCGCACATCAGAGTTCGTATCAGCAGAAGACCACAGCGAGATCGCAAAGCGCGTAGGTATCGCTGCAGTTAAGTTCGGCGACCTTATCAACCACAGATCAAAAGACTACATCTTTGATATAGACAAGTTCCTTTCTTTCGAAGGAAAGACTGGTACTTACCTTCTCTACACAGTTTCAAGAATTAACTCAATTATCAAGAAGACAAACTCAGAAAATTCTGACGCTAAGCCTGGAAAGCTTTACACAGACGCTGAACGTGAACTCATTCTTGCAATTCTTCTCACAGGTGATGTATTCCGTCATGCAATCGACGAAAAGGCGCCTAACTATGTCTGTGAAAATGCTTACAAACTTGCAACTATCTTCTCAAAGTTCTACCATGACAATCACATTCTCGGTGAAACTGATGAAGCAAAGAAGCAGGACTGGCTTGCACTTATCTCATTCACAAGAAAGCTTATTTTAAAGCATCTTGAAATTCTTGCAATTGAACCGGTTGAAAATATGTAATAATAAACTTTTCAGGCGGAACTGAGGGTTCCCGACGTTCCGCTTTTCTTAAAAATCAATCTGTCAGGAGGTGCTCTGAATGGATCAGGCTGAAAAACAGCTCGCATTTCTTAAAGAGATAACCAGATGCTCAGGAAGTGAAGATGTATTTGAAAAAAACATCGCACCTGTACGAAATGTTCTGAAAAAATATCTTCCGGATATTTATCCTGCTCATGCTGAACTGTGTGCAAGACTTGAATCAGCTTACGAAAGGCTCAAGGACTACGCTGCATACAGACAGCTTGTAAAGAAAAATATCATATCACTTTGCGGCAAAACCGCATCAGGGAAATCATCATTTTTCAACTCGCTGTACGGCGGCGGTATTCTGCCGGTAGATACAGCCATGAACTGTGCTGTACCTGCCTACGTTATCTGCGGTAATTCACAGTTCTCTTACGCTGTCAACCGTTTCGGACATCTGATAACTATGGAACCGGAAGACCTCGCATCTGTATTCTCAGGTTCTGAAAATGACGACATGCCGCTGGGGCACCTTTTTTCAAGTATTCTCACCTATGCATCCACGCCTGAACTTAAGCACATAGCATTCATGGAAACTCCGGGCTATACAAGATCATACGGCGAAATGCTCTCGACAGATGAACTTAAAACCATCCAGCGAATAAACTTTTCAGACTACATACTCTGGTTCGCTGACATAAACATAAACACTCTGGGCATAAGTGACAACGACATAAGAATGCTGAAAAAGACTGATCCGCATATTCCTAAGCTTATAATCATCAACAAGGCGGATGCCTTCAGCACAAGAGATATGCCGGAAATAGTTGAAAAAACAAAAAAGATCCTAAATGCCCGCGGAGTAAATTACATCGACGTACTCACCTATTCAAAAAATCATCCTGAAAAATACGACAAGTACAAAATACTCGCCTATCTTGACCGCTGGGATAAGAGCCCTTCTGTCATCAGTTTTTCTCAGGAATTTGACAAGATATTTGACGCTCATCAGTCTACCCAGAAGATCGATGATCTGCGTGCACAGCTTCTTCCGGTGATCCAGACTACCAGTGAGAATATTTTCTCAGTGCAGAACGCTTTCGGATCTTCGAAGAAAAAGCCTGCCGAGGAATTTGTTCCTGTTGAATCGGTACAACAGACTCCTATAAGCAGACTTAAAAACATTGATTTTTCAAAGATCAAACTCACGGATCTGCCTATTCCTAATCCGGAAAAGCTTTTCCGAAGCTACAACGACAGAAACATAACAGATGTTTCCGCCTACGAACGCTACATCAATTCTGTTTCCATAATTCTCAGCGAACAGATGAAAGATATCGATCCTTCGTTTTCCGCTTCATCGAGAAATATCAAATACAAAAAAGAAGTATCTGCTGTTATTTGCCGTATTTTCGGAGTATCAGAAGAACCTGTATCACCTTCAAAGAAATCCGGTGAAAGTGATGAAAGCGGAGCAGCGGATGAACGCAGAAACGGAAAGCGTTCAAGAACTTCAGGATCGAGACGCGAACGCGAACGTGAACACAAGCATGAAACTGAACAGACAGCGGCACATGAAGAAACTGCTGATACTTCGGCACCAGCAAGACGTGAACGTTCTTCATCTCTTCCTTCCAGAAGAAGATTACGATAAAGAAAGGGAAACTTTATGGAATCAAACAAGGTATATGAGCTTTTCAACAAGACTATTCTTCAGGGCTCCGCCATCAAGGAACACCCTCTCGAAAAAGCTGACGAGCGTTTAAAAAGTGTTTACTACGATCTGCTGTACATCACTGCCCAGTACGAAAACAGTGATACTGACAATCAGATACAGTTCATAAAAAGAATAATGGACAGCACCAATGCTGTTACCGTTATCTCAGATCACATAAGAAGTGCCGGTGAGCTTACTCCTGAAAAAACAGCAGACTTTATTAGGAACTGCAAGAATATGCATCTTGAGATCATATTCTTCATGGACTGTCTGCTCATCGCCTGTTCAACAGGAAATCTTACAAAGAAGCAGGTAGATTATCTTTCTGAAGTAGCCGCTTCACTGGAAATAAGACGTTCAGACGTCGAACTTCTCTGCGGTTACGCTGTTTCCATACTTGAACAGAGCACTGAAAAATATGAAAAAACAAACAAACAGGATACATCTGAACTTTACAGACATATTCTGTGCTATACCAAAAAGTTTGTATGCGGGGCCATCGCCAATACGGACAAATGTCTGCATCTTTATTCCATGGGCCACGAAACTATCGATCCGAAGAGAATAATAGTTTTAAGTTCTTCAGCAAACTACAACAGCTGCGAGATCACAAGAGAAACTATTGTTTTTGAAAATATCAGAATCGATCTTTCAAACATGACTCAGATCCACGACTTCC
>JBGUVZ010000059.1:0-4052 GCA_045220685.1 Oscillospiraceae bacterium
AGTTCAGGGGGCTTCGCCCCCTGAACCCGGAACTGGAATGATTAAATAAAAAGGAGTTTTTGAGATATGGACCGTGAAGAATTCAGAAAGGATGTGAAACTTGCTGTAAGCGGTGACAAGCAGGCGTTCTCGCGTTTGTACGCGCTGGTGTACGAGGAACTTTACAGAACAGCTTTCTACAGTCTGCGAAATGAGCATGATGCCGCTGATGCAGTGAGTGACACCGTCCTTGATGCATATAATTCCATTAAGAAGCTTCGGAGCGAGGAGGCTTTTAAAAGCTGGATTTTTAAGATACTCTGGACAAAGATAAAAAGAAAACGCGCCGGGTACCTTGAAGATGCAGCTGACATAGATGCCCCCGAGTACGAAAATATGCTTCATGAGAATTTCTCGTTTGAATCACTTGAACTTGCCGAGGCGATGTACCGGATCGACGATGATGAACGAACGATACTGGCGATGTCGGTGCTGAGCGGTTATTCGGGCGACGAGATAGCAGACATATGCGGGATGAATCCTTCAACTGTCCGTTCAAAGCTCATGAGAACAAAAGAGAAACTGAAGAAACTGATAAGTGGCTGAAGGTGGATGATAATATGAGTGACAAAATAAAAGAAATACTCGAAACACCGATAATACCGGATGAACTTAAGCCGGAAAATATTCCGGAACTCCTCGAAAAAAGAGGCGGAAAAGGTACATCTGACGGAACGGAAAGCGACGGTGTTCTGAGAGACGAAAGCATAAAAACACTTGACGGGAACGAAAAATCAGGAAAGAAAAAAATAATAAGAACAGTCTGCACATATTCCGCTGTCGCAGCAGCGTGTGTGCTTATCGTAGGCGGAGTCATGAAGTTTGTTCCGCACGGAAGCAAAGACATGATGACTGCAGAGATGTTCACGGACACTACCAACGGAATAAAAGCTGACGGTAAAAGAAAAGGCGATGCTTCTAAAAAAGAGAAAGCTGCATCCGACAACACTGCATCATATGAAGCGGAAGCTTCTGATGAGGCATCTTTCGGTTCATTTGCCTACGTTAATGCGAAAAGCTACGAACTGCTTTTTGACAGGGCAAAGGATGCGAGCCTTACAAGATACGAGTACACCGGAATTTTAGCCGGCGGCGATGAAGAGGTTTATAATGTGGATTCAGAGGATTCATCCTTAGACCTCAATTCGCAGATGAAAGGCGAAGAAGCTGAAACAGATGTCTACGATACATTAAGTCAGGTCGAAGGCATTGCCGAGTCGGATATCATCAAAGCGAATGACAGAGGCGTGTTCTATGTGACTGATAACTCTCCGGTATATGTTTCAGCATATTACGGAAAGAGTGTAACCTACATTCCGGTCGATAAGGAAACAGGCAAATTCGGAGAGAAAGTAAAAATCAATGTTGCCTCCGATGCAGGCATTCCGGGAGCCAGCTGGTTTGATGTTTCTGCAATGTATCTTACTGATGATAAACTTACAGTGATCATATCTTCATGGTATAATGGAGATGACGGGGCTCCGAAGCCGGCAACAACTACAGTGCTCACATACGATATTACCGGTGAAACACCTGCATTTGCCGGAAAAGGCGTTCAGAGCGGTTACTACTCTTCATCAAGAATGAACGGTGATATCCTCTGGCTGGTAACTGATCAGAATTCCTGGAACATATTCACCGAATATAACTACTATGGCTATGGAGATGAAGAGGAAACAAGCGATACAAAGAAGGAAAGTACATACGCAGATACCGACAAACGCCTGTATGTTCCTTTCTACGGCGCAAGCTATGAAAAAGCTGAATGCCTTGATCTTTCGTGCATCTATCTTCCGATAAATGATGATCAGGGTTGCGACACTCTCATGATATCCGGTATAAATATCAATTCACCGGAAAGCGCGGTCTCATCTACGGCAGTCTCAGGATATACGGGAGACATTTACTGTACTGCTGACGCTTTATACATCCAGCAGGTAAATTATGAAGAAGATGCCGGATGGTACGGAAACTCAACTACTATCTCGAAGTTCGATCTGGCAGACGGAGTTATAACACCTCGTGCATCAGGAAAGGTAAACGGCACGGTTCTTAACCAGTTCTCGATGAGCGAATACGGCGGATATTTCAGAGTGGCGACTACATCGTATGACTGGGACGAGAAAAGCGGAGAAACAGGAACTACAAACAGTCTGTTTATCCTTGACGAAAACTTAAGCGTAGTTGGTTCACTGACGAATATTGCACCGACGGAAACCATCAAGTCTGTAAATTTCCAGGGCGATATCGCATATGTTGTGACCTACGAGCAAACAGATCCGCTTTTTGCGATAGACCTTTCAAATCCTTCGTCACCTGAGATAACAGATGAGCTTAAGATAAACGGATACAGCTCATTCCTCTGGAAATGGGACGATGAACATCTTTTAGGATTCGGTGTGGATGCTACGGAAAAGGGCATCGAGACCGGAGTAAAGCTTGTAATGTTCGACGTTGCCGATAACGGTGAACTGAAGGAAGACGGTTACTACGCATTAAGCAGCGGCAAATTCTATCACAGTACATTTTCCTATGCAGTATACGACAGAAAGGCGCTTCTGCTTGATCCACAGAAAAATCTCATAGGATTTCCTCTTGAAGAAACCGTCGAGGAAGAGGAATGGAAGGATTTTAAACAGTCCTATGTGGTGTTCAGTTACGCAGACGGTGAATTTACCGAAAAGGGAAGAATAGAATCAGAAAGCGAATACACAAACTTTGACCGCGGTCTTTACATCGGTGATCATCTTTTCGTATTCAGTCAGGATGAGGCAGTGAGCGTCGATATAGAAACGATGACCGAAACAGACAGAACAGAGTTTGAAACAATGAATAACATTAAAAAGAATGAGGAACCGGTGCGTTACGGTTACGATATAAATGAATAATTGGGGAGGAAATAAAAATGAAAAAGAACAACAGAAATTTCACAAAGATGACAGCAGTTTTCTTCGTATGCGTGGCACTTCTTACATCATGCGGAGCATCAAAAACATCTGAGTACATGGTTACCAACGAAACAAAGGGAATAGCAGGTAGCAGAAACGTTGACAGCTACAAGGGTGATTACGCTGCCGATGATGCATCATATGAGTATGCAGGTGACAGCTATGACTACGGCGATTACGAGTATTCAGCAGAGGAAAACGGCGGAACTGTTTACGGTGAAGGTACAGGCGACCCGATAACTGAAAAGAAACAGAATACAGACATCAACACGGAATCTATAAATCCGGAAATGCTTATCTACTCATGCAGCATGGGAATAGATGTTCTTGATTTTGAACCGTCAATCGATAATTTCAAGGCGATGCTGAAACAGTACCAGGGTTTCGTTGAGTCGGAAGATTTCAACGACGGCGGAAACCAGAGCAGATGGTATGATGAAAAGGCTGAAAAGTGGAGCACATACCGTGCGACAGTCAGAGTTCCGAGCAGAGTGTACGATGATTTCTGCAATGAGGTCGCAGAGCTCGGTGACTTAAGATCAAAGAATGCATCTACTGAAAACGTTAGCCAGGAGTACAGCGATCTTTCAACTACACTCAAGATCTACGAGCAGAAGGAAAACAGATATCTTGAACTCCTTGCCAAGGCACAGGACGAGGTAAATGCCGTTGCAATCGAAGAGAAGCTTACCGGTGTTCAGGTCGAGATAGCAAAGCTCAAGACAAGAATGAACCAGATCAAGACTGACGTTGCTTATTCATACGTTTATGTAACGATCAACGAAGTAAAGGAATATCAGGCTGAACCGGTTCACACAGACACGTTCGGCGAAAGACTTGTAAATACTCTCAAGGACGCAGGTTCAGGATTCCTTAATTTCCTCGAAGACCTCCTGTTCTTCCTCATCTACGCACTCCCATACCTCCTCCTCTTCGGCCTCGGAATACTCATCTTTGTTAAGATAGTAAAGGCGCTCGCAGCTGCCGGCAGAAAGAGAAAGGAAAAGAAGGCAGCAAAGAAAGCTGCAAAGCTTGCTGAGACAGAACCAATAGTGAAGCCTGAAG
>JBGUVZ010000060.1:0-4708 GCA_045220685.1 Oscillospiraceae bacterium
TATCATTCCGTTTCTGTTGATATCAGTTTTTCCGGAAATGTCAGTATTGTCACCGTTCAATATGCTTTTCTTGTATCTCATAACGTCAAACACGTTTACTTTGCCATTCCCGGTTATATCACCGCGCGTACCTTCAAGTGACAGATAGAATTCCAGTTCCCCCTTCGACATCTGTTCCTGTTCTTCTGCAAAAGCCGGGAACGTCATTCCGGCTGTCATAGTAAGTGCTGTTAATACAGCTATGATTCGGTTAAAACTTTTCTTTTCCAATCCTGTTACCTCTTTTCCTTGTTGAAAATCTGCTTTTCAGACAGGTTTAGTACAAATACATAGCCTGTCATATGTTAATTTTGAATTATTAATAACATATATTATATCACGGTCAGCCACTATAATCAATAAGTTTCAACAAAAACGCAATATCTGGTCGTCTGAAAATTACAGCAAACAAAAACGCATCACATGCCACGGAGAACATGTGATGCGTTTGAACTAATTATCTGACTGTTTCAGTAACGAAAATTGTTATTCTTTAGAATAAAGAACCGATAAATCTTGCAATGTCTGTAATTACATTCACGATATCTTCAGCGATCTTCTCAACTGCCTTTTCGTAACCATTTTTGTGAGCAGGTTCCGGAGCTGGTTTGTGATCATGTTTATGGTCGTGTCTGTGATCAGGCTTATGAGCAGCCGGACCTGCAGGGCCGTGATGTCCTGGTCCAACTGGCTTTTCAGGTTCTTCAATAACCGGAAGTTCTTCAGCCGGAGCCGGTGTTTCTTCTGTTACTTCAGCCTGTTCTACCGGTGCAGTTTCTTCTGAAGCACTTATTTTTATCAGTGCACCGCGGAACTCAGGATCGACTCCGTCAGCATCCCAGCTTCCGTCTTCTTTGAAGTGCATTGCCATTTCACCCTGGATAAGAGCAAACGGGAATTCATAGGTACCGTCTTTCACATCATCATTCACCTTAAGTTCAACAGTCGCAAGAACTGCGTCTTCCTTTATACTTACCGGATAGTCAGGAGCGTAAAGGACAACAACAGTTTCAGTATTCTCGTCGTCCTTATAATGATTTGTTGTTGTGCCTGTATACACGACAGAGCTTTCGTTGTACGGATCGTCAGTATCTCCCGGAGTAACGCTTAATACGGTGAAATTCTCAGCATCAGTATTGAGGTAAGAAACAAGAACACCTATTGATTCCTTTATATCTGTTGCCTTTATCTTCATTTTTATTGTATCGCCAGCCTTGGCTTCATAAACACCTGCATCAACAACAAATGCTGCCGGGTCGTCAGTAACATGAGTTGCTGTTACCGGCTGACCTGTTTCTGCATATGTATATTCATCAGGTACTACCGGACTAATTACAGGGGCTTCGTAATCATTATCATAATCATAGTCATAGTCATAATCGTAATTATAGTCAGGTTCTATTATTTCATCAGAACCAGCGCCGACTGTGATAAGTGCACCGCGGTAGTCAGGATACACCTCCAGAACATTCCAGCTATATTCTGTTTCCTCGATTTTACTACCTACTGCCTGGCCTCTGCAAAGCTCGAACGGAACAGCATAGCATCCGTCTTCAGCGTCATCATTTACTTTAAGTTCAATAGTTAAAAGCACCGTGTCTTCTTTAATGCTTTCGAGATCACAGTAAACGAAATTAACGGCATCTACATTATCGCCACGTGACTCATGCAGAAAAAGTGTGTTTTCATATATTCCGGTACTTTCATTGTCCGGATCATCAGTATCTCCCGGAGTAACACTTAAAACGGTGAAAGTCTTAGTATTGACCCTAAGGTATCCGGCCAGTGAGTTGAAGGAATCCTGTATATCAGTTGCCTTTACCTTAACTTTGATCGTATCTCCTGCATTTGCTTCGTATACACCAGCATCAACCGTCATTTCTGCTGTTTCACCGGCATCATGGTATGCTGCCACCGGCTGACCGTTTTCTGCATATGATGTATATTCAGGTACTACCGGAATATTGTAATCATAGTCATAGTCGTAATCATAATCGTAGTCGTAGTCATAATCGTAATTGTATTCCTCAGGTTCTTCCGGTTCTATTATTTCATCCGAACCAGCACCGACAGTTATTAGTGCACCACGAAAGTCAGGATTAACCTCCAAAACATCGCCCCATTCGTTTTCTTCTGTTTCTACGATCTTAGTTGCCATTGCATTGCCGTCGGCAAGATCGAACGAAAGAGCATAACAACCGTCCTCGACGTCATCATTCACCTTAAGTTCAATAGTCACAATCACCGTATCTTCATTAAGACTTTCGAGATCGCAGTAAATGAAGCCAACCTTTTCTAAATTATCGCCATACTCACTCTGCGCCACATATGTGTTGTTGTATACTCCGGTAGTTTCATTATCCGGATCATCAGTATCTCCCGGAGTAATGCTTAAAACAGTGAAAGCCTTAGTATTTACCCAAAGGTATCCGTTTACCGAATTGAATGAATCCTGTATATCAGTTGCCTTTACCTTAACTTTGATAATATCTCCTGCATTTGCTTCGTAAACACCGGCATCAATCGCCATTTCTGCTGGTTCACCGGCATCACGGTATGCTGCCACTGGCTGTTCTGCTGCAGATACTCCGTTAAGAGCAGCGCCGGTCATCATTCCCCCTGCTGCTAAAGCAAAGGCTAAAATCGTCGTTACTGTTTTCTTCCATGTCTTGTTCATAATTTACACCTTTCTCTTCGCGGAAAGCACTGATCAATGAATTAATCAGTGTTTCCTATGGTTAAAACGTTAAATTCAACAGCAAAATGAATGTTGCTGTTTATTCAACTATACCACAAAGATGGTTCCAAGTCAAGCAAATAAACAAAAAAATCTGTAGAAAGTCTTTAAATCTTGCTATATTTCCTCGTATTTGTACAGCATACAATTTTGATTTGTACGTTTCCTGTGTAATTATCCCGAAGCTTTTTATGATAATTTCTTCGGCACGATAAAAAAACAGGGACCGTTAAAAAACAGCCCCTGCCTTTTATTTGAACAAAACGTTTTTATTTAATTGTCTTCTTCCAGGTATCATCAGTAATAGTTCCGTTACCGTTTACACTTGATTCAAGAATAGCTCTGAGAATATAAGTCGCATCTACCTGCTGAAAGCTTTCTCCTTTGGCTGATGAATCAACATCTCCGTTTCTTCGTGCTCTTTCAAGATAATCGTTAGGATACTTCTTCTTTCCTTCTTCGCTGATCAGTCCCTCAAGCACTGACTTATTATTCACCTCAAGAGACATTATTTCTCTGAGTATATATGTCGCATCTGACTGAGTTATCCTTCCGTCAAGATCCACATCTCCTAATTTCACACTGCTCTCATCGATGTCAACATACTTGAATCCACCTTCTTTGGCGTATTTAGCTGCAGCTGAATCTGCGCCATATCCCTTTATAACTACATTGGAATAAGCGCTGTTGAAACAGTTGTAACCCAATGCGCAATAGCCAATAGAAACCACACTTTCAGGCATTACGATCTCTTTGAGATTATTACATCCTCTGAAAGCATATGTTTCTACTTCAAGCAGTCCTTCCGGAAGATCAATGTTCTGAAGATAGCTTACAGGTTCCATTATAGTGTACATCTCAAAGGCGCCTGATTTTATATATTTAAGATTTTTGGAAAATTTAATGTCTTTCAGATAAAAGCAACTGAAAAAGGCATCCATACCGATAGTCTCAACTGTATCCGGCATAGTAACCTGAGTAATTTTACTGTTATTATAAAAACAATTGGACCCTATTACAGTTACAGGTTTTCCGCCGAGTTTCGCAGGAATATCTACCTTGGTTTTATCCCCATTGTATTTGGTGATCGTACAACTTTCTGACGTTGTTTTATACTCCCAGTCTCCTTCAGTTTCCGCACTCACGATTGTTGTTCCATCATTAAGAAAACCACCCGCAGGTAACGCTGCACCTCCGAATAAAACAGCGACCGTCATAACTCCTGCTAAAATTTTCTTTGCCTTCATTCTAAGTTTCCTCCTGGTTTATGCATTTTATATTTTCTTTAGAACAGGAAAATCAAGCATTTTATCATATTCCCGTTACACACTTAAACAGTTTAACACGAAGGATTAAAAAAAGCAACGCAATAATTGCAGTTTTACCGCAGAAATGGTGGTGCCTTCGGCACAATTAAAAAAGAGACTGCACATTTTGCGCAGTCCCTTTAAATTGTTACCGGCAGTAATTCTTCCGGTAATTCTATAGCACAGCCGGCCACGGCTGTACATTTTTCAGACTGTAGCCTCGATCAGTTTCTTTCCGTAAATACTGATTTCCTTAACACCCTGCTCTTTTTCCTTATTAAAATTGAAACTTAGCATATACCCTGTTTCAAGATTAAAATAATCCAGATACTCACATATCTGCTGTTCGCCATCGGCATTATACCGCGGTCCGCGCCAGATCTTTAATTCTATTATAAACCGTTCTCCGTGATAATCCACGATAACATCTGTTCTCGTCTGGTCTCTGGTCTGAGCTTCGATATAGTAATTTCCCGTTCCGTTGATGATCGGTTTCAGATACATCAGGAAAAGTGCTCTTCCGTCCTTTTCCTTAAACCGCTCTTCCGGCTTTCCGAACACCTCTGTAAATGTCCTTATAAAGCCTTCAAGAACAGCTGTCATGTTAAGTTTCCCGTCCTTAACA
>JBGUVZ010000061.1:0-2554 GCA_045220685.1 Oscillospiraceae bacterium
CGAACACAGAAGTTAAGCTCTTTTACGTCGAAAATACTCGGTTGGCGACGACCCGGGAAGATAGATAGACGCCGGCACTTATATGCACCATTAGCTCAGTTGGTAGAGCAACTGACTCTTAATCAGTGGGTCCTGGGTTCGAGCCCCCGATGGTGCACTGACCGAAAGGTCTAACTTAATATGCGAGCGTGCTGGAATTGGCAGACAGGCACGTTTGAGGGGCGTGTGTCTTCGACGTACGGGTTCAAGTCCCGTCGCTCGCACTTAAAGCATTCTGAATTTATCAGAATGCTTTTTTCATATTAGAATGTTATTTGTATCAATAAAAATAAAGAAAGGCACTGTCTGTTTATTTTGACAGTGCCTTTTGTGTTTTATTTTACTGGACTTACACCGCGTCTTTCTTTTTCAGGGTGCTCTGCGTAGTATTTGTCTTTATCCTGATACATTCTTTCATCTGCAGTCTGCAGTGCCTTGTTGATATCATAGCTGCCGCTGTACCATGAACTTCCGACAGCAAAGCTGACGTCATGAGTACTGTCGGCAAGAGAACGGAGCTGAGAAATCATATCAGCCAGTTCAGCCTCTTTAATATCCGGACACAGAACAACAAATTCGTCTCCGCCTATTCTGTATATTTCGCAGTCCACGAAAGCAATCTTAAGAAGGGCAGAAGCTCTGGACAGAAGTTTGTCGCCGGCTTCGTGACCGCCTTCGTCATTAACAGTTTTGAGACCGTTAAGATCGGCATAGGCAACACCCATGGATGAATGTGATTCATTGCTTCCGGATGTCAGCTGTTCAATGCGTTCGTTAAAGGCATTTCGGTTCAGAAGTTTGGTAAGATCATCGACTGTACTCATTACCTCGAGTCTTGAGATCATGTGATGATTTGCGATAACAGCGCCTATGAGGAATGATGTAAATTCGAGAGTTTCCTTGATCTGTGTAAGTTTCGATATATCATAGTTCAGAGCCCATATAAAGCCTACAAGGTTCTGGTTGAATCTTATCGCATACAGAACTATGTTTTTGACATTGTGTTCGCAGAGCGATTTATACCATACAGGATCACGTGCTTCGATGACACTTAAATCATTGAGCATCAGGCAGTCGCTGTCGTCAAGATCTTCCTCCCAGTGTGCAGCTGTTTCATATGGTGTACGATCCATCTGCCTGCATAAGTTTTCAAGCATGTCAGGATGCTCACCGCTTTCATCGATGAAACTGCAGTTACCACGGCTTTTATCGACTGTATAGAGAGCAACCTTTTCAGCGGCACACACTTTGCCGAGTTCCTTTACTGTTTCAGTCATTGACTGAACAAAGTCCTGCTTTTCATGAAGCTTGATGCTTATGTTCATTACAGCAGAAGTAACTTCAAGTGAATGCTGTGCCATTGCGTTGGCATCCATCTGCGGTGTAAGCGTACCGACGTAGAGGCAGTACACTCTTCGGGCATTTTCATGACTTATCGGTGGTGCATCTGAAAAATCTCCGCTTTCAAGTGTCAGAGGAAAATAAAAGCCCTTTACCCAGAAGCCATGAGCATTGGCGTATGAATAGAGCATTTCATTTTTGCTTGCGGAGTTGTAGATATAGTTTTCAAAATTAAGGTCAGTGAAAAAAGCTCTCCACGGTATCCCCGGATAGAATTTCGGAGCATTTGGATTCATAGCCATTGTTACAGAATTTCTTTTGTTGAGTGCCATAACATAGATTTCACTGAAACTTCCGTCAGGAAGAATGTCAAAAGAGTATATACCTGCAAGATCTTCGATTTTGTCTATCCATTCCTGATAATTCATTAATATTCCCCCTTATAATCCTATGATATATATTTGTACGTTGATTTCTATAATCCATTTAGATTTGTATACTGTAGTTGCTTTAATTATACATCAAAAACATTAAAATTACAATAGTTTTATGTCCTAAAACCTTGACGAATAAGGCAAAAAGTAGTACAATTAAAAAAGATAATCGAAATTTACTAATAAGGAGTTTTTCAGAAATGGCTAAAAATTTTATTGTTGAAACATCAGCAAGACACGTACACGTAACTCAGGAAGCTCTTGAAACACTTTTCGGCAAGGGTGCTACTCTTACACACAAGAAGGATCTTTCACAGCCAGGCCAGTTTGCCAGCGAAGAAAGAGTAACAATCGTTGGTCCTAAGAAGGAACTCGCTAACGTTTCAATTCTCGGACCTGTTCGTCCTGCAACACAGGTAGAATTATCTGCAACAGATGCACGTTCTATCGGTATCGCAGCTCCTGTAAGAGAATCAGGCGACATTGCTGGTTCAGGCGCATGTAAGATTGTTGGTCCATGTGGTGAAATCGAGATCAGCGAAGGTGTTATCGTTGCTAAGCGTCACATCCACCTTACACCGGCTGATGCTGAAGAACTTGGCGTAAAGGATAAGGACGTTGTATGGGTTAAGCTTGATACAGACGGAAGAAAAGCTATCCTCGGTGACGTTGTTGTTCGTGTTTCAGATAAGTTTGCAAGAGCTATGCACATCGATACAGACGAATCAAACGCTGTTGGT
>JBGUVZ010000062.1:0-7465 GCA_045220685.1 Oscillospiraceae bacterium
TTCATTTTAAAAGTGCAATAAGCTTCGCAAAATCGTGATGAGAAAATCTTAAAGATGATGTAGTACTACTTTTCTGTTCATCTAAGGCTCAATAATATACCTGGTCAACCTTCCGCTTCCTGCAGATTTCAGTTTATTTTCATCACACATTTTCTTTAAAGCGTTATGAGCAGCAGTCACTTTCAGCCCTGTTATTTTTTCAACTTCAGAACGTGTAATAGATCCGTTCTTTCGTACGTATTCAATAATAACAGTTTCGTAATTATCATCTACTGATGATAAAGGCGATTCTTCTGATTCACTCATATTCGGCAGAATCAGTCTGAACGCTCCTCCTGCAGCTTCAAACACAGGCTTTCTTTCAAGGTTCTGATAGGTACGGCATATCTTACCTACACCAGTCCCGTAACTTTCAATAAGTTTCATACGATAAAACAGTGATGCAAGATTCGGATTTCGCGACTGCGACACTCCAAGGAAAATCGCTTCTATGGTCAGTCCTTTAACAAGTCCGCCAAGAGATACAAATTCTATTCTGTCATCATATACGCTGATCAGTGTACTTCCGCTGAACGAATAATCTCTGTGAACAATACAGTTCAGTAATGCTTCTCGTATATTTTCTTCATCGTAATCCCTTGAATCACTGCGGTTAAGCCCGTTTATTTCGGAATGTGTTTTATTGTAAAAATTGATTATTGAAAAAGCATCATCCAGCTGTTTTAAAACCGAACCGGAAAATTCTTTTCTGTCATAAAACTTCGCTTTATCTACACCCTGAAATACAGCAAATTTAATTGTATGTTCACACTGATCAGAAAGCAGCAACGCAAGATTAGTATATAGTCCGTCATCAGATATCAGATGCAGTGTTCTGAACTGCGCTTCACCAGTCTGAAGACCGTTTTCTTTCATTTTTTCATTGAAATAATTAAATGTAAGCTGCTGATTCATTGAACGGCTGTTTTCAAATGAAGCGCCGCTTGTCTGGATTATGATATCACGAATAGCTTCATCACTTACAGGCTGCGATGATGAACCTTTACGCACATATACGCCTGAAGGCTTCAAGCCTTTATCTGATAAATAATATGGTTTGTTTGTACCGGGTACCACTTCTATTTTTATTACTTTTTTGTCTTCAATATCAGTCTCTGATATTTTTACAAATGGCATTACATCCGGCTTTATACCGTCCTTTAGTGCATTGGCGGTCTGTATCATAACAGAATCCACATCAGCCAGACCGACTGCCTTTCCGTCGTCATTCACACCGATATATATAATACCGCCATCGGTATTAGCAAATGCCACAACCTCTTTTTTTATTTCCGGAACATATATCTCTTTAAACTCTGTACGTGAATTTTCAGCAAACATTTTCTTTCACTTCTTTCTTTCGTTTCTTTCACTTTCTTTCGTTTTCTTTCACTTCTTTCACTTATGATAACACAAGTGAAAGAAAAAGTCAAATACACAGATCTGAAACTTTTAAATCTGCACAAGTGTAGATTTTTCAATTGTGCCGGCAGGCACCACCTTTTTCATTGCATATTACCTGATTATATGCTATACTATTTTCTAGATTTAGTCTGGAACTATTCAGGACGAACTAGCTCGTAATGGTTCTCCAAGAGCAGTATTTTTTACTGATGAAGACAGTCTCTCTATGTGAGTACGCATTCCAGTTCATCCTTTGTTCCTGAATAATGAAACAAGTTCTGAAACAAGTTTTGAAACAAGTTCTTTCAGATAAGAATTACGAAAAACTCCAGACGTTGATCAATTACTTGATCATGGAAAAAAGCTATCAATTCAGAACGTAATTATAGAAAACAACGGAAACACCAATAATGTCATATATAAGAAAAAGCAATTATAAATCGAAATACAAAATAATGTCTGCACTGGTTATTGGAATAGAAATCATTATTTGTTTACTGATATGTCTGACAGATAATATTCACAAATATGATTCCTGGTCTGAAAATCAGGCAACGATTTCAGATATATCAATAGATAACTCACCTAAACCGCCTAAGAGCAGTCGAGGTACAGACTGCTTTATTATAGTTGATTACAATGGCGATAAAATTCTTATGCATTTTTCAGGTTATTCCCCTGAGCTTAATAAGGACGATATTATCACAATAAAATGCAATCCTGATAATAAATCTGAAATCGTATATCTTCCTTACGAGAAACACCGTATATTATTTAAGAGAATAAAAACTTCTGTACTGTTTTTAGTTTTAATCATTATATCTTTGCTTACTATACTCGATATAAAAGAAAAAGATCCGTATTATACGTGATGTATAAAGTGTTTCAAATCAGTCGCACGCTATGTGCGGCTGATTTTTCTATTGTGCCGCAGGCACTACCTTTTCATCGGTACGCCTTCGGCGTGCTATCATATTCCTGTTAATTATTAGTTTTTGAAAATTATAAAGATTTCAGAAATACAAGTATTTTTGTGAAAGCTTCAGAAGCCGAAACATTTAACCAATTAGATCTTTTAGAACGTTCAATATTCCGTATATATAATCTGTCATTAAATGTTCTTTCAACTCTTGAAACAACACCGTGAATTTGATTCTCTCTCATACCCGGATCTTTAAATATGTATGTATCCATACACTTCTTGTTATATTGCGGTTCAAGCTACTTTGAGCAATTGCTTTAAGAACAATGTCCTGACATACTTTTGCTTCTGCATTGATTTCTGAATATCCGTCATTTCTAACGATGTTCGCCAGTTCCTCCAAATTTGCCATCACATTACCTCCGACTGAAGTATCTCCATTATTTTCATGCTTTTCGGTGCATCCATTGTATAATCCTGAACTGCCTGAATATCGAGTTGATAAATTATCTTTCTGTAATTCATAATAACTTCTTTATAGTAATCATAAGGAAGTTTATTTTTATATCTAAGCAGTTCTACAAGCATACGTTCTTTGCTGTAAATCCGCACCGGATATCCTTTATATTCAATCTGAACTATTCCCTGAGTAAAGAAGTTCACAGGATAAAAATACTGTTTAACATGTTCGTTTTTTATCTTAGCAGCATTTCGATCAGTTGCAAGATCATAATCATCTGGTATCACATCCGTTAAACCATAAATATAAAACGCATTTCGCATAGTTATAACTGCATTGGGATATAAAAATGCCAGCACTGCAATCTCAGGAACAAATTTATCTTCGGAGTAAACAGCTTTACCAACTTTATAAAGTTCACCCGAACTAATTTTCTTTTGAATCATATAATCTGATCCAAATTCTTCAAGGCACTCTGAACGGCTTTTCATTCTGTTCTCCTTTCATCATTTAGAAAATAATACGCAATTCATTCAATTTTGCGGATTCTTTTCTAAATTATATATCATATTCATGCAAAAGTCAATAATCAGTTTTGTAAAATCATCCGCAACATCAAATGTTTTGCGGATGATTTTACAAATAGATTGATATCATTTATCAATTGTGCCGCAGGCACCACCATTTCATCGGTACGCCTTCGGCGTGCTATTATATTAAACATTCCGGTTCGAAAAATGCGGAAATCTCCATTTATATAGAGACTTCCGCAGTCATTCAACTAATTAATCAGCAACAATCCATTCATCAACTGTTCTACTCTCGCTTGAAATATTAATACCTATCTTATGAAGTTTACGAACATCATCGAGATAAGGTAGATCATACTGTTTTTCTTCTATCTGCTTAAGCGCTTCCTTAGCACTTCCGTCAAGCTTGAATTCAAAGATAAAAACATCATTATCCGTTTCAATTATTACATCTGCTCTACCTTTACTGTTCTGCTTTTCTATAAGCGTCGTATAACAGCTCAGAAGCCTGAATATAATATAGAGAGTGTATGAGAAATGAGTTTCAAAATCCTTCGCTCTCTCGTCCTTGTTAGCCTCATATGGTATCGATGACAGGAATGATTTAAACGCATCGCGTACTCCGTCGAGATTGCATTTACGAAGCATTCTGTCAAGATTTTTCACCCAATTATCCGGAGCATCTTCTGTTTTACCAAAATAACTGTTTGCAGTTAATGTAACAAAGCTCCTTCGTACTTCATCATTAGGAAAATCCAAAATGTATTCCCGATAACGTTTATCATAACCTTTTATGGTAAGATATCCGCTCTGATAAAGCATTGCAAGCGGATCTTCTGCGTCGGCTCTGTAATCTACAAAATACCGGGATTCATATGCCTGTCCGGTCAGTTTCTGCATATTTACGCTATGCCCTTCAAGAAGCTCTGCCAGATATGTCGGTGTCCCTGATTTATACCAGTAATCATCGATAAACATTTTTTTAAATGCATTTATTATACTGAAGGGATTATAGATTTCAGTACTAAGGTTGCTGCTGAAATGATATCCATCATACTGTTTTTTCAGTTCCTTTTTCATTTCATCTTCAGTATATTCGTTTTTAGTCGCAAGCTCTTTTATTGGTTCAGTAAAATATGAATACAGTTCCTCTTCCGTAATTCCACATATTGCATCATAGTGAGTTTCCATGCTAATATCATCTGGCTGGTTAAATCCTGAAAAAACTGATACCTGACTGAACTTTGTAACTCCAGTAAGAAAAACAAAACGAAGATAAGCATCTGCATCTTTGAATGTGCCGTAAAAGCCTTTTAAAGTATCTCTGTTTTCCTGTTCAAGATTTTTTCCGAGAACATCAAGCATAGGTTTGTCATATTCATCGATCAGAACCACTACTTTGCGTCCTGTCTTTTCCTCTGCCGTTTTTATTAAATTAAGAAATCGTCCGCTGAGTGTTTTATAATTTTCATCTCTGCCGTACAGTTTTTCATAATCATAAAGCTGTTCTTCAATTATCTGATTCAGTTCTCCGGCTTTTTTATAATTGCCTCTTGCAAAATCGAACCTGAGCACAGGATATTCTGTCCAGTCACTTTCAAGTTTATCTATCTTAAGATTTTTGAAAAGTTCCTTCTTACCGGAAAAATATGCTTCCAAAGTACTTATAAGCAGCGATTTTCCAAATCTTCTTGGTCTTGAAAGAAAGCAAATATGACTCTGAGCAAGATCATAAACAAGATCAGTTTTATCTACATATACGTAATTTCCGTTTATCATCTCTTCAAATGTCTGAACGCCTACTGGATATCTCATTCTGCTTTTCCTCCGTTTCGCATTTATATGTTATTTTAGTATACCATAATTTCTGTGTTTATTCAACCAGAGTCAATGATTTGTGTCTAAAGCAAAAAGATCCGCATATCAATAGTTTTGCAGATCTTTTTATAAATAATAAACATTAATTTTCAATTGTGCCGCAGGCACCACCTTCTCACATCAGCGGGGCGATCACTTTGATAATGCCGCCGAGCAGTTTGTATAACAGTTTCTCATGTTTTATTGATTCAGAATCCACCTTTCTGCATTTCGAAAGGGTGTTCTGAAAATCTGTTTCAATATCTGAAATGCACTTCGTTTTATAAAGGTAGGTTGCACATTCAAAATGATGATACAGGCTTCTGTAATCAAGATTGATCGTTCCGACAACAGCCTTTTCATCATCGCTTACAAATACTTTTGCATGAACAAATCCGGGAGTATATTCGTATATTTCAACTCCCGCTCCAACAAGAGATCTGTAATGTGTTTTTGCAAGTGCATACGCTGCTTTTTTATCCGGAATACCCGGTAAGATGATCTTTACATCCACTCCGCGCTGTGCGGCATATTTCAGTGCTGTTTCAAGTTCATTGTCAAGTATGAGGTAAGGCGTCATAATATGTACATACGTCTTTGCACGGTAAAGAATATCCATGTACACGCTTTCTCCGACTTTTTCACCGTCAAGCGGGCAGTCGCAGTAAGGCATGACAAAGCCGTCATTCTGTGCCGGAACACTGATGTGTGCCTGTTCCCATTCCGGCTCACGTTCGACCATATTCCACATCTGCAGAAACATAAGTGTAAAACTCTGTACCGCTTCGCCTTTGAGCATGACCGCGGCATCCTTCCAGTGTCCGAAACGGGAGTCAACGTTTATATATTCATCGGAAAGATTCACTCCTCCGTTGAAAGCCACCTTACCGTCTATCACGAGTATCTTCCGGTGGTCACGATAATTGTAGTGTGTCGAGATGAACGGCGTTATTGGTGCAAACGGTCTGCAGCTGATACCGATCTTTTTAAGCTTTTCAGGATATCTATGAGGCAGCAGACTCACCTCGCACATTCCGTCATACATCAGCCTTACGTCCACACCTTCAGCCGCTTTATCTGCCAGTATCTTAAGAACACTCCCCCACATGTGCCCTTCCTTAACTATAAAATACTCAAGGAAGATGAATTTTTCCGCCTTCTTCAGTTCCTCCAGAAGTGTATCAAACACATCTTCACCAAGCGGAAAATAACGGACTTCTGTGTTCTCATACAACGGAAAGCAGCCGCTCCTGTTAAGATAACGGCAAAGATCATCCGTAGCGGAATCAATGATCTCCGGCTTCGATATCGTCTGCTCATTCTGCTTAAGCATCTGCTTCGTTTCCGTGATCATTTCCCGGCTTCTTTCCTTTACAAGCCTGTGGCCGACATTTTTCTTGGTGTACCACAGAAATATAGTTGACGGAAACGGAAATATCATAATAAGAAACAGCCATGTCAGCTTCGCCGAATAATCCATTACATCGTTGAACAGATAGAACACCATTCCGACGGAAAACACAAGCTGGAAAACAGAAAACCACTTGAAATAATCAATAAACCAGTTGTAAAGCGAATAAAAGATCGCTATCTGAACAGCAACAAACAGCAGTATAATTCCTGTTCTGCTGAACAGCAAATGAAGGATCCCTTTTCTTTTTCGCGGGATCAGATACAGTTCTTCGTTCATAAATATCCTTTCATAGTATATTTCTATCCGGCTGCAATACCGCATGTAAATTTCAATTTGTGTTAATATCTTATCATGAAAACAGGGAAATTTCAAGCGATGATTAAAAAAGGCAAATACGTTTTAATATATATTTTCACACCCCTGTCACATAATCCTTCTGTTAATTCCACATTAAAAAGATCACATTCCACTTTCGTTCCATTTTATCTTCAAATAACTGCGATATAATACGATCATAGAAACAAACACATCTCTCCCGAAGAAAGGACGTATCATTATGAAAAAATCATATATAACCTCAGCTTTTTTAATGGCAGCAATGGCAGTTTCAATGGCCGGATGCGGAAATAATTCTTCAGTATCTGAAAACACACAGGCAGGTACAAGTTCAAAATCTGCTTTATCAGAAAGTGCTGAAACGGCTGCAAAGTCAGACAGAACTACATCCGGAAATAACGATTCCGCTGAAATAAAGCAGCTTTCCAGCGACACTGAAGAACCGGCATTTACAGAACGTGATCTTGAGCAGACCGCTGATACAAGTGAAGCGCAAAACATAA
>JBGUVZ010000063.1:0-3197 GCA_045220685.1 Oscillospiraceae bacterium
GCCGAAGTTCGATGACCAGGGCGTTGCGAGACGTCTTGCATTTACAGGCGCCATAAAAGATGATATTCTCGATACGGAAACCCTTGCGATGCTTCTTCTTGAATATCTCGCAGCAAACTATCCTGAAATGCTCAAAGCACGTTATAAAATGGACACCACCCCGGAAATGAAGGGACTCGAGCTTCTCGAGCTTCTCGGAAAGAAGCGCGGCATGCTCATTTCAGGCGGCGAAGTTGACACTGAACGTGCGGCTATAATGCTTCTTGACGAGTTCAGAGCAGGAAAAATAGGCTGCATTTCTCTTGAAAAACCAGAGGATGAACAGAATGGCTGATAATAAAAACAATTCTGAATTATACGACTACGACGAGGCTATAAGAAATGAACTGTCTGACGGCCTTCTCTGCGGCACTGATGAAGCCGGAAGAGGACCGCTTGCAGGAGATGTTTTCGCAGCGGCAGTCATACTTAAGCCGGGAGTAGTAATAGAAGGTATCAACGACAGCAAAAAACTCACGGAAAAGAAACGTGAGAAGCTGTTTGATGAAATAAAGGACAAGGCTGAAGCCTGGTGCATAGCAACTGCAAGTGTTGAGGAGATCGAAGAGATCAATATTCTCAATGCGGCCATGCTTGCAATGAGAAGGGCTGTCGAAGGACTCGGAGTGAAGCCTTCACTTGTAATAGCTGACGGAAACAAGTGTCCGGATATTCCTGATACTGAAGTGCGTTCAGTTATAAAGGGTGACGCTCTTTCAGCAAGCATTGCGGCAGCATCAGTTCTTGCCAAGGTGGCAAGGGACAGATACATGCTGGAAATGGCTGAAAAGTATCCGCAGTATGCCTTTGAGAAACACAAGGGCTACGGCACGAAGCTCCATTATCAGATGCTTGATGAACACGGTGCTTCCGCTATCCATCGCAAGAGCTTCCTAAAAAAATACTATGATAAAAAGAACAGCCAGTAACGGTTATGATCCGGATGGTGCGAATGAACCGTCACGGAGAGAACTCGGCGGCAAAGGCGAAGATGCTGTCTGCGCGTATATAGAAAAATACGGCTACAGGGTCATTGCAAGAAACTATATCTGTCCGAAGGGCGAGATAGACATTATTGCCGAGAACAGTGATACCGTTGCGTTTATCGAAGTCAAGTCCAGAAAAGAAAACTGCATGGTTTCCGGCATTGATTCAGTCGGGAACACAAAAAAGAAAAGAATAATCAGAACGGCTGCGTGGTACACGTACCGATATCCTCTTGAAAAGCAGCCGAGATTTGATATAGCAGAGGTTATACTGAAAAATGATATTCCGGCAGCCATCAGGTACTACAAAGGTGCCTTCGATATGACTGACTGCGGAATAATGCTTTCATTCAGATAAAGTGAAAATCCATTACTGCAGAGTGGGTTTTCGCTGTATTTACTACAGTAATGATATGGCTACTGTATTTATCTGCGGAGAAACGGAGTGTTAGTATGTTTTATAAAAGTACAAGAAACAGTAATTTAAAGGTTACAAGTGCACAGGCTATTTCACAGGGTATTTCAGAAGACGGCGGTCTTTTCGTACCTGAAAGCATTCCTTCACTTACACTTGAAGAAGTTGAAAAGATCGGTAAAATGAGCTACTCTGAAAGAGCAGCATACGTTTTCACAAAGTTCCTCACAGACTTCACAGAAGCTGAGATCAGATACTGTACAGACAATGCTTACAGCACAAAGAACTTTGAAACAGAAAACATCGCTGAAATAGCACATCTTTTCGACGGCACTTATATGCTCGAACTCTGGCACGGCCCGACATGTGCTTTTAAGGACATGGCTCTTCAGATACTTCCGTACTTCCTCACAACTTCAGCCAAGAAGTTAAACATAGACAAGAAGATCGTTATCCTCGTTGCTACATCAGGCGACACAGGTAAGGCTGCGCTTGAAGGCTTCAAGGACGTTGAAGGCACACAGATCATGGTATTCTACCCTGAGAACGGTGTAAGCTCAATGCAGAAGCGTCAGATGACAACTCAGGAAGGCCAGAACGTAGGTGTTTGTGCTGTAAAGGGTAACTTCGACGACTGCCAGAGCGGCGTTAAGAAGATCTTCACAGACGAAACAGTAAAGAAGGCACTCGCTGACAACAAGCTCATGTTCTCAAGTGCAAACTCAATCAACTGGGGCCGTCTTGTTCCTCAGGTAGTTTATTACATCTCAGCTTATGCAACACTCGTTTCTGACGAACAGATAAAGCTCGGCGACAAGATCAACGTAGTTGTTCCTACAGGTAACTTCGGTAACATTCTTGCTGCTTACTACGCAAAGAGAATGGGTCTCCCGATTGCAAAGCTCATCTGTGCTTCAAACATCAACAACGTACTCACAGATTTCATCAACACAGGTGTTTACGACAGAAACAGAAAGTTCTACGCAACATGCTCACCTTCAATGGATATCCTCATCTCAAGCAACCTTGAAAGACTTCTCTACATCCTTACAGGTGACAACGACGCTCAGATCAAGGAATGGTTCGGTGCTCTTGCAAAGGACGGCAAGTACGAAGTAAGCGCTGACGTTAAGGCTAAGATCAAGGAAGACTTCTACGCAGGTTTCTGTGATGACAACGGCACAAAGGAAACAATCAAGAGCATTTACGACAAGTACTCATACGTTTGTGACACACACACAGCAGTTGCAGTAAAGGTTTACGAAGACTACCGCAAGGCAACAAATGACCAGACAAGAACAATAATCGCTTCAACAGCAAGCCCTTACAAGTTCAGCGCAAGCGTACTCGAAGCTATCTGCCCTGACTACAAGGCTGACGATGAATATGCTCTCGTTGACAAGATAAACGAACTTTCAGACATTGCAATTCCTGACGCTCTTGCTGATCTCAAGAACAAGCCGGTAAGATTCACAGGTTCTATTGACAGCGCTGAAATGTCTGACTTCGTAATGAAGACTCTTAACATAAAGTAAGGTCAAAAACGGAGGTATTCGTCATTGGCACTGTTTGCGATCGGAGACCTTCACCTGTCACTCGGTGACCAGTTCAAGCCTATGGATATTTTCAACGGCTGGGACGGTTATGTTGAAAAGCTTGAGCAGAACTGGAGAAGCACTGTTACTCCGGAAGATACTGTTGTCCTTGCGGGCGATACCTCCTGGGCTATGAAGCTTCCGAATGTTCTGAATGACTTT
>JBGUVZ010000064.1:0-2214 GCA_045220685.1 Oscillospiraceae bacterium
AAAGTATCCCGCTTATCCGTACAGGCAGGGATATTATCGGTAAATCCAATACCGGTACGGGAAAGACAGCGGCATTTGGTATCCCGGCTATCGAAAGTGTCTCATACGAGAAAAAAGGCGTTGAAGTACTGATTCTCTGCCCGACCAGAGAACTTGCAATGCAGGCCTGCGATGAGATAAAGAAATTCTCAAAATACATGGGATGGGTAAAGCCGTGCGCTGTTTACGGCGGAGCCAGCATGGACAGACAGATACTTGACCTCAAGAAGGGTGCCAACATCGTTGTGGGCACACCGGGACGAGTAATGGATCACATGAGAAGACGTACTATCAAGCTCGAAAACCTTAAGATGATCATTCTCGACGAGGCGGATGAAATGCTGAACATGGGCTTCCGTGAGGACATCGAGACCATCCTTCAGCAGATACCGGAAGAGAGACAGACTATCATGTTCTCAGCTACAATGCCTCCGGCTATTCTCGCTATCACAAACCAGTACCAGAACGATCCTGAGCTTATAAAGATCGACCAGAAGTACAGAACAGTTGATACAATAGAACAGTACTATTTTGACATTCCTGCCGGCATGAAGACTGAAGCAATGCAGTATCTTCTCATGGCATACGAGCCGAAGGCTTCAATGATCTTCTGCAACACCAAGAAGATGGTAGATGAACTTACCGATGCGCTTACAGCAAAGGGATTCAAGGCGGCCGGACTTCACGGTGACATGAAGCAGCAGCAGAGAAGCTTTGTAATGGATAAGTTCAAGTCAGGAAGAATAAACATTCTTATCGCAACTGACGTAGCTGCCAGAGGTATCGACGTAAGCGGCGTTGACGTGGTGTTCAACTACGATCTTCCGCAGGACAACGAATACTACATCCACCGTATAGGAAGAACAGGACGTGCCGGAAAATCAGGTACAGCGTACACTCTCATAAGCAACAGAAAGCAGATCAGTGATCTCCGCGCACTTTCAAGATATATCAAGACTGAAATACAGGAAAAGGAACTTCCGCAGCGCAGCCAGATCATCGAATCCAAGATGCTCAAGGTAGTTTCAAGGATCACAGCTGCTTCGGAACAGCCTCTCCGTGAGGAAGCCGAAGTTATCCTCAACATCCTTACAAAGGAAGGATATTCAGTTGAAGAGATCGCAGGAATCCTTATCAACTTAAGACTCAACAAGGAACTCAAGAACATTCCTGAATTCGAGATCCCGAAGGTTGTCAAGAAGGAAAAGGCAAGACCGGCCGGCGGCGGTCAGAAGCTTACAAAGGACAAGGCTGTAAAGATCGAGATCTCAGCCGGAAAGCTAAGCAGAATTGCTCCGAACTTCATTCTCGGTGCACTTGTTGAAGCAACAGGCATGCAGGGAAAGAGTTTCGGCAAGATAGATATTTACGACAAATACTCAACTGTTGAAGTGCCGATAGCCGACGCTGAATTTATCGTTGATGCTCTCGACAACACCAAGATAAATGGCAGAAAGGTCTCTGTAAAGCTCTGTGAAAAGCAGCAGTCTGAAAAGAGAGAACAGCGCCACGGCGGAAGTGGATCTTCAAGAAGAGGCGACCACCACAGCAGAAGAAAGCCTCAGGGTTATGAACGCCGTAAAAGAAAGTAAAGGCAATTTATTTAAAGGGGTGCTTTTAAATGGCAAACAATAAGAAGAGAAAACCAAGAAAAGTAAACAATTCAAAGAATGTAAACACAGCATCTGCTGCAAAAACTGAAAATGCAAACAGTTCTGTCGAAAGACCTGCATACGGCTACAGCAGCGGAACTTCAAACAAGAGTATGTTCCTCAGGGTGCTGATCCTTGTTGTTGCAGGACTCATGTTCCTCGGTGCTATCTCACTTCCGTTTATTTCAGCATTAAGAGGCTGATACACGAAGTTACGTCAAACACATTATGAGGAAAATACTTATAGCCGAGGACGACGGTCAGATAAACCGCCTTGTGTGTGATTATCTTTCCTCGGAGGGCTTTGAAACCCTGTCAGCCCAAAACGGACTTGATGCACTGCGTCTGGTACGTGAAAACACAGACATTTCACTTGTTATACTTGACCTTATGCTGCCTTTTCAGAGCGGTGATATGGTTCTCAGGAAGATAAGGGAGTTTTCTTCCGTTCCGGTGATCATTCTTTCAGCCAAAAGCGAAACCGGCACAAAGATAGATCTGCTCAGAACTGGTGCTGACGATT
>JBGUVZ010000065.1:0-2788 GCA_045220685.1 Oscillospiraceae bacterium
TCTCTTCGGAGGTTAAGGTGGACGCTCTTTTTTTGTTGCAATGAAAGGAGGAAGAATGAAGCTGTTTCTTGCAACGCTGTTTTCGATTGGCCTGATCAGCATGATCTGGTCCTGCCTTGTGGTGGCGAGTAATGCTGATGACAGGTCAGAAGAATACTGGAGGAATAAAGAAATTGAGAAAGAGAGGTAAACCGAGATGGCTGTATTCCGAGTTGAAAAGACCGATAACTATACGGTCATGTCCAACTATCATCTCAGGGGCAGGTCCATATCGCTGAAGGCGAAGGGACTTTTATCCCAGATGCTGTCACTTCCTCCGGAATGGGATTACACCCTTCAGGGTCTGGCTTACATCAACAAGGAGGGAATCAATTCCGTCCGAGAAGGTGTAAAAGAGCTTGAAAAAGCCGGATACATCAAGCGACGAAGAGTCCGAGGTGACAAGGGGTTATTTGCCGGAAACGAGTATGTAATACGTGAGCTTCCAGAGTCTGAAAAACCATCATACGAAAACCGTACGTTGGATAATCGGATGTTGGAAAATCCTACATACGATAATGAAACGCAAATAAAGAAAGAGAGAGAAAAGAAAGAAAAAGAAAATATAGATTGTATAAATCATCGAATCATATCTTATCAGCCGGAAAACAATACTTCAGAGGTATCAGAAACGCTACCTGTGGCAGATTCGATCAGATCAGATAGGCAGTCATACGAAGATACTCTGAAGAGGAATATCGAGTATGACTTCTTTATTGCCCATGACAAGCGCAGAGACCTGGTCAAAGAGATATTGCAGATAATGGTCGATGCCGGCTGTTCAAGGAATCCCTACATTCGAATAGGCAGAGACGAAAAACCGACATATGTGGTAAGGGACCGGTTTTTGAAACTGGATTCCTCCCACATCGAGTATGTTCTTGACTGTCTTGAAAAGAACCAGCAGGAAGTCAGGAATGTGAAGCAATACATCCTGGCGACGCTGTACAACGCTTCAATGACGATCGACAACTATTATCAGCAGATGGTCCAGCATGATATGGCGAACTGGTAAAGGAGGTGATGCCTATGATTGTCGATGGCTTATTCTGCGGCATACCGCCGTAGTTTATTCTTTCGTTCTCATCTTCAGGAAAGGAGGTGCTTAAATGCAGGATGAGATCAACAGTCAGATCGTTGCCTTATCAATCCGTACAGGAAAAGAAACGGCAAGGATCACAACAAGAGTTCTGCAGGCAGCGATCAGGAAATACCTGCAGGATCATAAGCAGAGAAATCCTACTCTGACGCATGGGAAGCAGACAGTAGGTCAGCTGATGGAACAGAACAGTCAGCTTACCAATATCGAGGTGACGGATCAGAACATCAAGTCCTTTGAAAGAGTAGCAAAGAAATACAACATTGATTTCGCTCTGAAGAAGGATAAGTCGATCGATCCCCCGAGATATCTGGTCTTCTTCAAGGCCAGGGATGCGGAAGTGATGGATGCGGCATTCAATGAGTATTCATCCAAAGTGAATGCTCATGCTAAGAGGCCGTCGATCAGAAAACTGCTGTCTCAGAACATCGAAAAGGAAAAGCATATGCAGAGGGAAAAGGTCAAGCAGAAAGACAGAGGCCAGGAACGATGAAGGTCGATGTCAAAAAACTGATCATTCTCAACATCCCGTATGTGATCGTGTTCTATATGGTGGATAAGGTCGCATGGCTCTACCGTCATGTGAACGGGGATCTGGCCGGGATGAGACTGGTGAACACATTTACCAATTTCAAACTGGCATTTCAGAATCCTCTTCCCAGTTTCCATCCGACAGATATTCTGATCGGGATTGCAGGTGCACTGATTATGAAAGCTGTTGTCTATTACAGAGGGAAGAATGCAAAGAAGTTCAGACAGGGAGTTGAATATGGATCTGCCCGTTGGGGAACACCTGCGGATATCAAGCCCTATGTTGATGAAAAGGATGATAACAATATCATTCTGACGGAAACGGAAAGGCTGACGATGAGCAGCAGACCGAAGAATCCCAAGTATGCCAGGAACAAAAACATCTTGGTAGTCGGCGGGTCAGGCTCAGGAAAAACAAGGTTTTTCGTTAAGCCGAATATCATGCAGCTTCACAGTTCCTATTGCATCACCGATCCAAAAGGCACACTGCTAGTCGAATGCGGGAACCTTCTGGCAAAGGCGAAATATCAGATCAAAGTGCTGAACCTCATCAACTTTAAGAAGAGCATGCACTACAATCCGTTTATGTATATCCATTCCGAAAAGGATATCCTGAAGCTGGTCAATACGATCATCGCCAATACCAAAGGTGAAGGCGACAAGTCCGGTGAAGACTTCTGGGTAAAAGCCGAGAAACTGTATTATCAGGCACTGATCGGATATATCTGGTATGAGGCTCCGGAGGACGAAATGAACTTCTCTACCCTGCTGGAAATGATCAACGCATCCGAAGCAAGAGAGGATGATGAAAACTTCAAGAATGCAGTAGATCTGATGTTCGATGAACTGGCTCAGAGGGAACCTGATCACTTTGCAGTAAGGCAGTATGCTAAATACAAACTGGCTGCAGGCAAGACAGCGAAGTCCATTCTGATCTCCTGCGGTGCAAGGCTTGCTCCGTTCGATATCAGGGAGCTCAGAGATCTGATGAGCTATGATGAACTGGAACTGGATCTTCTTGGCGACAGGAAGACAGCACTATTCATCATCATTCCGGACACGGATGACACTTTCAACTTCGTTGCCAGTATTATGTACACGCAGCTGTTCAACCTGCTG
>JBGUVZ010000066.1:0-2934 GCA_045220685.1 Oscillospiraceae bacterium
ATTCCGGTACTCGTTACAGGCGGTATCCATATCGACGGATTCTGCGATGTGACAGATGCACGTGCTTCATACGCTGAACGTGAAAAACGTCTTGAGATAATGGCAGATCCGCATATCGGATCATTTGCGGTCATCCGCGTGTGCTTGTATCTGATCCTTCAGACTGCACTGTTTTCACAGATAGATGATATACGAAGTGCTGCGGTTGTATCCTGCGGATATATACTGTCCCGCGCCTTAAGCGGACTTTCTGCAGTATCTTTCCGGTGTGCTAAAAAGGACGGTACGCTTCAGAGTTTTGTTAAACCTTCTCACCGTTCGGTGACGATAGCAATGATTACGGTATTCGGAGCATCTGCTTCCGGGCTTATGCTTTTTATAAATACATTACAGGGACTTGCTGTTCTGGCAGCAGCACTGGTCTGTTTCTGGTACTACAGAAGGACCGCATACAAAGAATTCGGCGGAACTACAGGTGACCTTTGCGGATGGTTTCTTCAGATATGTGAAATATCCGTTCTGGCAGTTACTGTTTTGCCGGCATTATGATGGAGGTATTATTATCATGACACTTATTACAGGACCTGCTTTTCAGGGCAAACTCGAATATTCCAAGAAACACTGGCCTGAAAGCATTGAAAAATATTTTGACGGTGAAGACTGTGACTATGCGCTTGCAAAGGGTGCAGATGTCATCAACAATTACCATCACCTTATCAGAAGACTTCTCGATCATTCTATAGATCCTGTTACTTATACAGATGAACTTATCAGAATCAATCCATGCTGTGTGGTCATCATGAACGATATCGGATCAGGAGTTATCCCGATAGAAAAGAAAGACCGTGTATGGCGTGAAGCAGTCGGAAGATGCGGCTGCCTTATAGCTGCAAATGCGGACAGGGTAATACGTGTTATGTGCGGCATTCCTACAGCTTTAAAGGGGGACCTTCCGTGAAAATTACGCTTATACGTCATGGCATGACGACCGGTAATCTTGAAAAGCGATATATCGGAAGGACGGATGAAGCCCTTTGTCCGGAGGGTATAGCAAAGCTTGAGGATATGAAGATAGATAAATCAGAGATTCTCATAAGCAGTCCGATGAAAAGATGTATCGAAACTGCTGAGATCCTCTTCCCGCGTCAGTCTTTCGAGATATGCGATGATATGCGTGAAAGCGACTTCGGTGATTTTGAAAGAAAGACAGCTGAAGAACTGAGCAGCGATAAACGATACCAGGAATGGATCGACAGCAACGGTGAAATGGAGTTTCCGAACGGCGAACTGCCTGCTGATTTCCGCAACAGATGTTGTCTTGCCTTTGAACAGATAACTGAAAAATACAGCTACGCCAAAAGTATTGCATTTGTAGTACACGGCGGAACTATAATGGCGATCATGGCTAAATATTCCGAACCTCATCAGGATTACTACAACTGGATGACCGGCAACGCATCCGGATGGATATGTGACTTTGACGGTCACGCACTTACGAATCCGGTGAAAATATGAAATTTGTTTTAGCATCTCTTCCTCTGATAGCAGGATTTATCCTTGACTGCCTTATAGGCGATCCGTATGAAATGCCTCATCCCGTCAGACTGATCGGTAAACTGATATCTGACACGGAAAGATTCGTTCGGAAAAAGTTTAAGGACCTTTTCAGGGGAGGAGTATTTCTTGTTTTTACGGTCGTGCTGCTCACAGCTGCTGTTTCAGGAGCGCTTCTTTTTGGTGCATATATGCTGCATCCGGCGGCAGGAGTTATCGTCGAAAGCATAATGATATTTTATCTGCTTGCTGCAAGAAATCTGCGCGATGAAAGCATGAAGGTGTATAAAGCCGCAGAAGCTGGAGATACGGAAGGTGCCAGAAAAGCTGTTTCGATGATAGTAGGCCGCGATACGTCTAAACTTAACCGTGACGGCATAATACGTGCTGCGGTTGAAACTGTTGCCGAGAATACTTCAGACGGTGTTACCGCGCCTATGTTTTGGATAGCAATAGGCGGCGCAGTCGGCGGATTTGTCTACAAGGCTGTCAATACGATGGATTCTATGGTCGGATATAAAAATGAAAAGTACAGGGACCTCGGAAAAGCTGCAGCTAAACTGGATGATGTACTTAACTACATTCCTTCACGTTTTACAGCTCTTCTGATGGTTTTGTCATGCCCTTTTATCGGACAGGACGGAAATAACGCATACCGTATCTGGAAGCGTGACAGAAGAAAACATGCAAGTCCGAATTCAGCACAGACTGAATCGGCGTGCGCCGGAGCACTTCATCTTCGTCTAGCCGGTGACGCCTGGTATTTCGGCGAACTTCATAAAAAGGAGTATATCGGTGATGACGACAGAGCGATAGAACCGAATGATATCATACGTGCAAACAGACTGATGTACGCTTCGTCTGTCCTTATGCTTATAATATCTGTATTGTTTCGTGGTTAAATTATTTCAAGGTGGTTCCTATGAGAATACATGGCGGTGACGCATCAGTAAAAGGCGTCCTTTATGATTTTTCTGCAAATCTTAATCCTCTCGGTATGCCTGAAAAGGTTATCGAGGCAGCCGCGGCATGTATTTCAGAATGTACCTGTTATCCTGATCCGAAGTGCCGGAAACTCCGTGAAAAGCTTTCAGTTTACGAGAATATCTCTGCGGAAAACATAGTCTGTGGAAACGGTGCAGCTGATCTTATCTTCCGTATAGTCCATGCATTCAGACCGGAAAATGCTGTTATATGTGCTCCTTCTTTTTCCGAATACAGATGTGCGCTTGAAGAAGTTAAATGTCATATCACTGAATATATGCTCGAAGCGTCAGACGATTTTACGCTGAATGAGGAGATACTTGATTATCTTAACGATGATACAGATATGATTTTTCTCTGTACACCGAACAATCCGACCGGAAAGCTTATCTCACC
>JBGUVZ010000067.1:0-2385 GCA_045220685.1 Oscillospiraceae bacterium
GCATCCGAACGGCTGTGTACATATGATATTTTCCGTACCTGAAGCTGCAAGGGCAGCCATTTCAGCAGGAATGAGCCAGCCTTCACCCATCTTTACACCCTGATGGATGTACTTATCGCATTCGCTTCTTAAGTGTTCAAAGTCATGCGGAGGTTCGAAAACGCCGTGCTTCTTTATTATATTTATCATCTGCTTCTGCTTTGCGTAAATAACGTCGTAGCCGATTTTGAAAGCAACCGTGTTCTTGTTTCTGAATCCGTACAGCTTTCCGTCATTTACATTGTTTATCGCACAATAGAGAACAAAGTCAACCAGTGAAGGAACTACCGGTTCGCATCCTTCGCTAAGCAGGAAATCTTCAAGATGGTTGTTTGCAAGCGGTGAATATTTTACATAGATCTCGCCGACAATGCCGACCTTTATCTTCTTCTGCTTGCTTCTCTTTATCTTGGCGAAGTCGTCAAGTATCATCTTATAGTTCTTGGCAGTGCCGAAAAACTGATTCTTTGAAAACTTCTCCTCAAGTATTTTCTCCCACTTGTTAAGTACCTTTTCCGATTCACCCGGAACGAGTTCATACGGACGGCACTGGTTGTAGAGGAGCATGAGGATATCGCCGTACAGTACGGCGTACAGAAGCTTCATTATTACAGGAACGGTGAGCTTGAAACCACCTTCCTTTTCAAGTCCGCTGAAGTTGAGCGAGATAACCGGCACCTGCGGATATTTTTCCTTGAGTGCCTTTCTGAGAAGATGGATGTAGTTCGACGCTCTGCATCCGCCGCCGGTCTGGGTGAGCATGAGGGCGGTCTTGTCCGGATCGTACTTTCCGCTGTTGAGAGCCTCCATGAACTGGCCTATAACGAGAAGAGCAGGATAGCAGGTATCGTTGTGTACATTTTTAAGACCCTCGTCAATTACCGTCTGGGTCGATGTACGCAGAAGCTCCATCTTGTATCCGCAGTTTCTGAGAATACTGATTATAAGGTTAAAATGAATAGGGAGCATATCCGGAACAAGGATGGTATGCGTTGATTTCATATTATCTGTAAACACAGGATATTTCGCCAATTGATATTCACTCCTTATCTGTTTCCGCCGCTGCCATAAGGCTTCTGAGTCTTATCTTCGCAGCTCCGAGGTTGCTTATCTCATCTATTTTCAGCTGTGTGTACAGCTTTCCTTTTGCTTCGAGTATTGATCTGATTTCGTCCGTTGTGATGGCATCTATTCCGCATCCGAAAGATACGAGCTGAACGAGCTGCATGTCCTTGTTCTTTGTAACGTAGTCAGCCGCCCTGTACATTCTTGAATGATAGGTCCACTGGTTGAGTACGTCGAGATCAGGCATGTCGCCGTTTCCGCTTACGCTGTCCTCGGTGACAACCGCCATTCCAAGGCTGGTAATGAGTTTGTTGATGCCGTGATTTATCTCCTTGTCGAGATGATATGGTCTTCCGGCAAGGACGATGATCATCTTGCCTTCCTTACGTGCCTTTTCGATTATCTCCTTGGCCTTTATCTCGACTTCCTTACGGAACATTTCAAGGTCGTCAAATCCCTTTCCGAGAGCTTCGAGAGTCTGCTTTTTATTTATACCGTATTTTCCGAGCACGTCAGCCATTACTTCAGCTACGTGTTCATGTCTGTTGAGATCAAGATAAGGATTTTTAAAGTTTTCTTCATTTAGTTCCGGAATATTTGCCTTTAAAAGCTCCGGATAATATGCAACGACCGGACAGTTGTAGTGGTTGTCCGTATCAGGTTCCTCAAGATTGTAGCTCATGCACGGGTAGAAGATGAAGTCAACACCCTTTTCAAGCAGATCTGCGATGTGTCCGTGAACAAGCTTCGCCGGATAGCATACCGTATCGGACGGGATGGTCTGCTGGCCTTTGTAGTACATATCTCTTGAACTTTCATCCGAAAGAACTATCTCGAAACCAAGGTCGCGGAAGAATCTGCTCCAGAGTGGGAGCTGATCGAAGTAGCTGAGTACCATCGGAATACCGATTTTCGCCTTCGGTGTTCCTTCCGGCTTAAGCTCAGTCTTCATGAGAAGATCGTACTTGTACTCGTAGAGGCACCAGCCTTCGGCAGTACGTTTCTTTCCGGCACCACGTTCGCACTTGTTACCTGAAATGAACTTTTCGCCGTCAGCAAAGGTTATCATGTTGAGGTTGCACTTTGCAGTACATCCGCCGCATTGGAATGCCTTTGATGTATATGAGAAATTATTTATATCTTCACGGCTGATAAGTGTGGAATGTCCCGCCGAATTTTCCTTTGCGTAAAGTGCCGCACCGAAAGCACCCATGAGTCCTGCGATAGCCGGACGGGTAACGTTTCTTCCGAGTTCCATTTCAAATGAACGGAGAACGGCAT